>CALVEJ010000046.1 GCA_944326535.1 Candidatus Gastranaerophilales bacterium
GACGGTGAAGTTGTTTCTAAACTTAAAACAAAAGAAATGAGAACCCGTCATGGTGATATCGTTCAGGTTAACATTCAGGAAGGTGACCTTGAAGTTAAGGGTGCCAAAATGACCAGAAAGTATCACATACCGACCGGTGCAAAAATGTTCGTTGTTAATGGCACAAAAGTTAAAAAAGGCGACAACCTTGCTGAGTTTGAACCAGCTTCTTCTGGTGACGGAAGCCGTTTGACTGAAAAAGCTACAAAGGATATCAACTCTGATTTGTCAGGTGAAGTGTTCTTTGAAGACTTTGTTGCCGATGAAAAGAAAGACAGACAGGGCAACATTTCAAGAACTGCCAACAAAAACGGTATCGTTTGGGTATTGGGCGGCGATGTATACAACCTTCCGGGCGGTTCTAAGATTCTTGTAAAAGACGGTCAAAAAGTGAAAACCGGCGAAAAACTTGCAGAAACTCATATTTCATCAGAACACGGCGGTGAAGTTAGAGTCGGTGAAAACCTTGTTGTTGAAGAAGTTAAATTTGACGGCAAGAAAATTAAAAAGATTGTTCAAGGTAAAGAATTGACAATCGTAATTGCTTCAATTGCTCCTTCAAATGCAACATTTGAAACTACTAAGAAAGAACAATTCTGGACTGTTGATTCAACAGGCGAAAAATATATCGTTAAATCTCCTGCTGACACTTCCGTTGAAAACGGTATGATTATCGCAGAACTTTTGGATGACGAATATGCTGTTAATTCATCAGGTGAAATCAGATATCAGGGTATTGAAGTTGACGAAAACCAGATTATTACAAAACCGGGTTCAGTTATCTTTATTCCTGAAGAAGTTCACCAAATCAGCAAAGACGTTACTTTGAAAATGGTTGAAAACAATACATTTGTTACAGCTGGTACAGAGGTTGTAAAAGACCTTTATACACACATTGACGGTATTGTTGAAATCAAAGAATTTAACGATATAATTCACGAGGTTGTTGTTAGACCGGGTGAAATTTATACACTCGATTCTATCGGCGATTTGAAGGTTGAAGAAGGTGAAGTCGTTGAAAAAGGAACTGTTATTGCAGGTAAAATCAAGGCTAAAGAAACTTCAATCGTAACTATTCTTGAATCAGATGATGACAATCTTGCAATTGATGATTTGGAAGAAGAAATAGATGTTACTTCACTTGATGAAGAATCTATTGCTAACAAACCTATCCAAATTCTTGTAAGACCTGTTCAGCAGTTTGATATCAAGCCAAAATCAGTAAGTATTGAATTTGAAAGTACAGATGAGGCAATCAGCATCGTTCCTGTTACACAATTGCAATACAAAGACGGCGCAAGAGTCAGAAATCTTGACGGTGCCACTTTAACAAGAACAAGTCTTGTTCTTCAAATGCAAGGTTATTTGAGCCACCTTAAAGGTATGGTTGAAATGACAAAAGATAATGCATTGAAAGTTGTTGTACTTGAAACTTTGATTGTAAGACGTGAAGTTGAAGGTACAAACAAAGCTTCATTGCAGACAGAACTTCTTGTTGAAGACGGTCAAACAATAGCACCGAAAGAGCCTGTGGCAAAAACTCAGGTATTGGCTGTTCATGACGGTGTTGCGAGCATAAAATCCGACAAGGAAGATTTGAGAAGATTGCTACTCATCTCTGACAACGTTGAACAGACAATAAAACTGAAAACAAAACCGGTTGTTAAAGAAGGTGACTTTGTTAGACGTGACGGCGTAATTTCTGAAAGCGGAGAAACTACTCCTACATCAGGTCGTGTTGTTTCTGTTGGAAAAGATTCCGTTACTGTTCGTATAGGTCGTCCTTACTTGATCAGCCCCGGTACAATGCTTCAGGTTGATTCAGGTTCTCTGGTATTGAGAGGCGATATGTTGGCAAACCTTGTGTTTGAAAGACAAAAAACAGGCGATATCGTACAAGGTCTTCCGAGAGTTGAAGAACTTCTTGAAGGACGTAAACCAAAAGATTCAGCTATTCTTGCTGAGTTTGATGCGGTTGCTGAAATTGAAATCGAAGACGATGTTCCGAGATTGTACCTCAATTCAGAAAACGGCAGAACTGAAATCAAATATCCGATCGATTCAAATATCATTGTTCAGGACAAACAAAAAATCCATGTTGGTCAACCGTTGACCAGCGGTCCTTTGAATCCTCACGATGTTATCAGATTGAACGGTATTGAGGCTGCTCAACAGTATCTGGTAGACGAAGTACAAAGAGTATATCGTTCACAGGGTGTTGAAATTGCAGACAAACACGTAGAAATCATTGTTCGTCAGATGACTAAGAAAGTAAAAGTTCTTGAGTCAGGTGATACAAAACTTCTTCCGGGCGAATTGATTGAAATCCAATCATTGGAAATCGAAAATAAAGCTGTAGAAGAAGCGGGCGGACAACCGGCAACATATGAACCGGTATTGCTCGGTATCACAAAAGCTTCTTTGAACACAGAAAGCTTTATTTCAGCAGCTTCATTCCAAGAAACTACAAGAATTCTTACAGAAGCAGCTGTTGACGGTAAAAAAGACTTGTTGAGAGGTCTGAAAGAAAACGTAATCATCGGTAGATTGATTCCTGCCGGTACAGGTTACTACCACTTGACACACGCTTCTGAGGAAAAAGATAAAGAAGCTCAAAGAAGAGCAGCACAAAAGAACAATGCACGTAAACCTTCCGCTATTTTGGAAGAAATCGAAGGCATGTTCGGTGCTCCTGACTTCACAATTGATGACAATAACTAGTAGTAATTGTTGTTATATATACAAAAAGCCTTTGCCAATAGCAAAGGCTTTTTGTTGTGTTTAGGCTTAGTGCCTGATTGATTTGTTATATTATCACATGTAAAATCCATTGTTTCTTTCAGTGAATAAGCATACAAACTAATTAATATAACACCAACTTTTCACAATTCCGTATTGATTTTTGGTTTTTAATCGTCCAGTTTTATATACTGGGCATCTTCCCATCTCAGGTCAATATATTTTATTTTTTTCTTAAGCGTTTTTATTTGAGGAAGAATTGCTGATATATTTCTTACACGAGACAGCGCCATGTAATCAAGCTCGCCTATTCTTACATTGACGATAGGAAGTTTTATGTATATGTCTTTGGGGTTTCTCATGTCGATGTATTCAACTTTTTGACCGGAGAATTGTTCCATTGCTCTGACTATAGTTTCTATTTTTTTTATTCTTTTTTCATCCCAGTTTCGGTAGTCATCGCCTTTTGTTCCGTATGTAAGAACCAGAATAGTATTTTCCGTATTTTTAAGAGGAAGGTAATCTCTTCCGATAAGTTTTCCTCCTTCAGCAAAGTAAGCAATCGGCGGTACTTTGGGGTCGGGGGATATTCTCAAAATAGGGCGTCTTTCAAGAATAATTATTTCCAATCTTGCGGGAAACCAGAGTCTTTTTATGTATACCTGCTTTACTGGCGGAAGTTTTTCAATTTCTTTTTCAATATTGGTTGTGTTAAAAAGATATATTGGTTTTTGCGGAACCGGAGTTTGCCTCAGTATAGATATTATTCTGTACGTTGGTGTAATTTTGTTGCCGATAATGGTCAGCGTATTATTACTTGCAG
This sequence comes from Candidatus Gastranaerophilales bacterium, assembly GCA_944326535.1. GTDB lineage: Bacteria > Cyanobacteriota > Vampirovibrionia > Gastranaerophilales > Gastranaerophilaceae > Limenecus. The sequence goes on from CALVEJ010000046.1 coordinate 3,602, forward strand.
AAGAAAAGATATTTTTATTCAAATACCATTGAGGCATTTTGTAGACTTTGTATGCTGCAAAAATCAAGATGACAATCATAAAAAGTCTTACCCAGCAGCGAAACCATCTCAGACGTTCCTTTCCCCGCCTGACACTTCTTTGCATCTGGTTAATCTTCACCCTGCGTTCTATGTTCAGGTTGTCACCCGAATTGTAATTGTCTTGATTTTGCATATTTTATTTTCAATTTTGAGAAGTAAATTTATTTGTTCAAACCTGCGCCATTTAAAATAATCTGTACAAGCGAGTCATAATCTATACCCATGGCTTTTGATTGTGCCGGCAGATCACTCAGGTCTGTCATTCCGGGACTTGTATTTATTTCAAGCACGAATGCTTCATCATTGCATACCATAAAGTCCACCCTGCTTACTCCCTTGCAGGCGCAGGCTTTGAATGCTTTTACCGCTATATCTTTTACTTTTTTTGTCATTTCAGCGGAAAGTTCAGCGGGGAGTATAAACTCTGTCATACCGGGGGTGTATTTTGCTTCGTAATCATACCATTCTGTTTTTGTGCGGAATTCAAGAATTTCTGTAGCAAAAAGTCCCTCTGCATCTTCCAGTACTCCTACGGTAAGGCTTTTTCCCTGAACGTATTCTTCAACCATGATATCCTGACCGCATTTGGCTGATTTTTGGAAACATTCTTCCATTTCTTTTTCGGAATTGACTTTGTACATTCCGATACTGGAACCTTCTGAGACAGGCTTTAGCATAAACGGATATTTCAGCTCTTTAATCTTTTCTTTGTAGTCTTCGTCTTTTCGGACAAGTACGGATTTTATAAGAGGAATACCTGCCTCTTTCAGTATGTTTTTTGTGTATTCTTTGTTCATACATACAGAGCTGGACATAACACCGCAGCCCGTATACGGTATTCCCATAACTTCCAGCATACCTTGAATGCATCCGTCTTCGCCATATCTTCCGTGCATTGCATTGTATACTATATCAATGTTTTTTTCTTGCAGTGTTTTTGCTATATTTTTGTCAACTTCAATGAGCTCTGCATTGGCGTAGCCGAGATTGTGCAGTGCTTTTAGAACATTCTTTCCTGATCGTCTTGAAATTTCGGCTTCACTTGAAGGTCCGCCGCATAGTACTGCTATTTTTTTATTTTCATCTATAACTTTTTTTATTTTTCTAACATTGTTGTCCATAATTCATCTTCTTCTTTACTTTTCTTTCCGATAAATTTGACCTCGGGAACCAGCCGGATTGTGTATTTATCTTTAACCATATTATACATTTTATTCATAAGATATGAAACATCTTTTGAAGTGGCATTTTCTTCGTTGATGATAAAGTTTGCGTGTCCGAGCCATACTCTGGCGCCGCCTTCTTTTAATCCTTTCACACCCGCTTTTTCAAGAAGTCTGCCTGCGGAGTCATTGGGCGGGTTTCTAAAGATACTTCCGGCATTCGGCATAGTCAAATTTGGCTGTTTGTCTTTTCTGAAGTCAAGATTTCTTTGCATAATTGCAGAAATTTGCTCTTTTTCCTCAGGTCTGAGTTCAAATTTTGCATCAAGAAGAATATACGGTTTTTCTTGTAATAATGACATTCTGTAGCCGAAACTCATTTCTTCTTTGTTTAGCTTCCAAATTTCTTTGGTTTGCAAATCAAATACACGGCATTCAATAAAAGTGTCAGACACAAACTGGGAATGTGCCGATGCATTCATATAAACAGCTCCGCCGACTGTTCCGGGGAAACCTATCATAAATTCCATTCCGCTCAGACTTTTTTGTGCCGCTTCTTTTGCGAGCATCGGAACTTTTACACCGCATTGTGCGTATAGCCTGTTGTTGTCAAACTCAAATTTGTTTAGTTTTGTTGTTAGTATAACATCTCCGTCTATACCTTCACTTGAGATGAGAACGTTCGAACATCCTCCAAGAATTGTCGGATTGTCCAGTGTTTTTAACAGTTCGCAAAATGCTTCGATTGTATGAGGAAAGAATGCTTTTTTAGCACAACCGCCGATTTTGAATGTTGTGTGTCTTTTTAGTTCGTAATTTTCAATAACTTCGTAATCCATTTTCAAACTCCTGTTGTTGTTGAGTCGTGAAGTTTTACAAGTTCGGGACCTATTCTTGTAACGTCCCCTGCACCAAGTGTTATAACCATGTCACCGGATTTTAGCAGCGGAAGAATTTTTCTTGCTGCATTTTCCATGCTGCCTCCGATATATGTAACATCGTCATTTTTAAAACACTGTGCAAAGTTTTTTGAGTTTACGCCTTCTATCGGGTCTTCTGAGGCTGAGAATACATCTACTACGATTAGTTTGTCAACAGCGCCAAAGCTTTTTAGAAAGTCATTCCAGAGCCCTTTTAGCCTTGTATACCTGTGCGGCTGAAATATTGCAACAAGCCTGTTTGTATCGCACAGTCTTGCGCTGTCCAGTGTAGTTTTTATTTCTGTCGGGTGGTGTGCGTAATCATCAAAAATTCTTATTCCGTCAAATTCCGCAACTTTTTGAAATCTCCTTCCCATACCTGAAAATGTTTCAAAATGAGGTTTTACTCTTTCAAGATTAACGCCTGCTTCATTCAGTGCGGAAATTACGGCAAGCGCATTGTATATGTTGTGCTTTCCGGGGATGGAAAGTTTTATGGAAACGAGTTTTTCGCTGTGATGATATGCATCAAATTCCGAGCCGAACTCGTTAAACTTCATGTTTCTTGCGGAATAATCCACGCCGCCGCTTTCGATACCGAAAGTGATAAATTTTCTGTGAGGATTTGCTGATATAAGCTGTTTTATTCCGTTACAGTCTTTATTTACGATAACCTTTCCGCCCTGTTTCATATTGTCAAGATGGATTTTAAATGTATTGAGTAAATCCTGAAAACCGTTTTTGTAAAAATCAACGTGGTCTACTTCCAGATTATTTATAACAGAAATGTTTGTATGGTATTTTACAATCGTGCCGTCAGACTCATCCAGCTCTGCAACAAAGAACTTTCCTTCTTCTGTTCCGTTTTGATATTCTGCGTTGGTATCCAAATCCGGTATAATTCCGCCTACACAGTAAGATGGCTTGTATCCCGCTTTTTCGAGTACATAAGAGCATAGTCCGCTTGTTGTGGTTTTTCCGTGAGTTCCGGAAAAACCTATAAATAACTGGTTTTCATGTTCTTTGTCATTGAGTCCTTCTGATATCATTTTTAAAACATCGGAACGGTGCAAAACCTTAATGCCCAGTTCTTTTGATCTTATAATTTCAGGATTGTCATCATGAATCGCTGTGGATGCAACAACAATCGTTCCCGGTTCGATATATTTCGCATCGTGTCCTATATGAACAACTGCCCCGAGCTTTTCAACTTTTTTTGTGTATTTGCTTTCTTTTATATCAGAGCCGGTAACCGTACATCCCATCTCAAGCAGGTACTTTGCCAGTCCGCTCATTCCGACTCCGCCTATGGCTATAAAATGAAACTTTTTGTCTTTGTTTTCCATCCTCAGCATATCCTTAAAACATCTAATCTAGTGTCGTCTTCCCGTCCATTAAGGCTTGACATTTAGTCAACCCTTAACGGAGTCCTTGCTTTGAGCCTTCGAAGCTCAAAGACTCACCTTTTCAATATGTCACTCCAAAAATTCGTTCACGTCGCTTTGCTCCTTATCACGAATTTTTCTCGAACATCTTTCGGATAATATTTTATTACAAAATAATTGCAAAATGTAAAAATAATAAGAAATCTTGAATAATTTTAATTAAATCGGGGAATAATTGAATTGTAGTGTATTGTAAAGTCTAACGAAACGGGGCAGCCGATTGACACTTAGTGTAGTATATCCTATAGGCGGTTTGACGCAGTCAGCAATGGTTCAGGCACAAAGAACCTTTGAAAAGGCTGCGCAAAGCATTGCTACGGGCTTGATTGCGGATTTAAATCCGGCAGACAGGTATGTAGCTTCCGGTCTTGATACTTCTATACGTTCGGCACGGCAAGCCATTGAAAATGCCCAGTCGGGCTACAACTTTACAGCAACTGCAGACTCGGCATTGGCTGGTATTTCGGAAAATCTGCAAAGAATCAGAGAATTGAGTATTCAAGCATCCAACGGAATTTATTCCGATTCACAGGTCTCTGCTATGCAGGAGGAAATTAACCAGAACATTGACCAGATAAAGCAAACTTTGGGTAATGCTACATTTAACGGCAAACAAACATTGAATGTTGTAAATCCGGATAATCCGGATGCTGCACCTGTTGTTGATTTTATGGTTGGCGAAAATTCAACCTCCGTCATTTCATATGATCCGAACATTGTTTTGGGTGATATGAATTTTGATGTTTCAACACCTGATGCTGCTGCTCAGACAATTGCGCAGGTTGATGAAATGCTGGGTGATATCGGTTCAAAAAGAGGTGAAATAGGGGCGCTGCAGACTTCGTTTGAAGGTGCGATTAATCAACAATCGTCAAATATTCTGTCCCTGTCCTCTTCTTTGAGCGGTATTCAGGATACTGACTATATTACGGCGATTACGGAGTTGAAAAAATCACAATTTACCATGGAGGTTATGGCAAAAGTTATGAAAGCGGCAATGAATGCGGACAGATATGTCCTGGATTTGCTGCAATAACTCAAGAGTTTATTACTTTTCAGGAAAAAGACCCGACATTTTTTCTTTGTAAAATTCTTCGTACCTGTCTTCCAAAATAGCTTTTCTTGCTTGTTTTGCAAGGTCTATCAAGAACTGTATATTGTGGATGCTTAAAAGAATGGCGGCAGTTGCTTCTCCTGCACGGTACAAGTGTCTTATATATGCTTTTGTGTGATTTCTACAGGCATAACAGCTGCAATTACCGTCTAAAGGAGAAGAATCTTTTTCAAATTCTTTATTTTTAATGATTTTTCTTCCTTCACTTGTAAAGAAGGAACCGTGGCGTGCGTTTCTTGTGGGCAATACACAGTCAAACATATCAACGCCTCTCAAAATTCCGTCCAAAAGGTCTTCAGGTGTGCCGACACCCATGAGGTATCTGGGTTTAAGTCTCGGTAAAAGCGGTGCAGTCAATTCAACAAAATGATTTTTTACATCGGCAGGCTCTCCGACGCTGACACCTCCGATTGCATATCCTACTGCATCGAATGTTGATATCACACGGGCGCTTTCTTTTCTCAGGTCATCATAAAATGCACCCTGAACAATGGGAAACAGTGCCTGATCATCTCTTGTGTGCGCTTTGAAACATCTTTCAAGCCAGCGATGTGTTCTTTCCATTGCTGTTTTGGCTTCTTCATAGGTGCAGGGGTACGGTGCACACTCATCAAAAGCCATTGCAATGTCAGCACCCAAATCCTGCTGAATCTCCATTGATATTTCGGGATTAATAAAATACTCCGTACCTGTTTTGGCATCTTTGAATTTTACACCGTCTTCGGAGATGTTTCTTAAATCCGCAAGGCTGAATACTTGAAATCCTCCCGAATCTGTCAGGATGGGTTTGTCCCAGTTCATCCATTTGTGAAGACCGCCAAATTCTTTTATGAGCTTGTTGCCCGGTCTCAGCGACAGATGATATGAATTTCCGAGAATAATTTGTGCTCCGGTATCTTTCAGATGATCATTTGTCATCATTTTTACGGCGGAATTTGTTCCGACAGGCATAAATATCGGTGTTTCAATATCTCCATGCGGTGTATGCAAAAGACCGGCTCTTGCTCCGGTCTTTTTATCTTCATTCAATAATGTATAACTGAAAAAATCACTTTTCATTACATGCTTTCCCAAACATATTCCATCATTGTTTTCCAGTTTTCACAGAGTTCTTCCGGTCTGAAATAGATATTTATTTCTCTTTCTGCACTTTCGGGACAATCTGAACCATGAATTGTATTGCATTCTTTTGTTTGTGCAAAATCTGCTCTGATTGTGCCGACCTGTGCATCATTCGGTACAGTAGAGCCCATCATGTGGCGCATACCTTCGATAACATTTTGTCCTTCAACAACCATTGCAACAATCGGACCTGATGTAATGTAATTGATTAAACTTTGATAAAATGGTTTTCCCTTGTGTTCAGCATAGTGCTGTTCCGCAATTTCAAGTGTAGGCTGAAGCATCTTGAGTCCGACTATTTTGTAGCCTTTGTGCTCAATTCTTCTGATGATATTACCTATCAATCCCCTTTTAACGCCGTCAGGCTTGATTGCAACAAATGTTCTATCCATTAAAAATCCTCCAATCAACCTTATTGAAACATAAAAGACCTACAAAAGCAAACATATCGGGTGTCTATATTTTTTCAATAACGACATGTTTTTTTGTTTGTTTTATAATAATCATCTATGAAAAAATGTTAAGAAAAATTTTTACACTAGCACATTTTTTTATTTTTGGAATTTCATGTAGGCGAGAAGGAACATTAGAAAGTTAACTATTTCAAAATGGGTTTAGCTTATAACAAAATAAAAAAGATTTGTGAAAATCTGGGTGAACACAATGATGCACTGTATGCAGTTCTTGCGATTGCTGTGTTTAAAGGTATTATGCGTCCGACATTCACAATGATGGATAAAGAATCGGATAAAGAAACAAAAAAATATGCTGCTTTCAGAGAAGGTTTGACAGAGGCAATTGCTTTTTGTTCTTATTTAATAACTCACAAAATTTTTAAATCTCAGGCACCAAGCCTTGCGGCAAAAACAGGTAAAAGTGAAAAAAAGATTGCCAACGGTTTGTCTTTGTTCAGTGTATGTTTAACCGCAGGCATAATTATTCCGGCTGTTTGTAATTTAACGCTCAAGCCGGTCATGGATCTTGTTAAAAAAGTAAGTGACAAAAGAAAACAAAAACTCGGCAATGATGCAATGCAGGGCAAGCTGGATATTAAAGAAAACTCTGTTAAGACCAATGAAAGTTTTGCTGCGGTATATTCGCCCAAACTTTCGCCTAACAGCATATCTCTTATGGATTCTTTATATAAAAACCGTATGCAAAATTCCGGTATGAAGGTAGGTGGCTGATATGGGTTGGTTTATTAATGCAATCACCAGTAATCGTTTTCAGACAATTGCACAAAATACAGATACTTGTGTAAAAATAGAAACCGGCTTGAAGGCTGTCGGCAGACCTTCATTTACATTGATAGATAAACATACGGATAAAGAAACCAGAAAATATTCTGCAACAAAAGAATTTCTTTATCAGTTATTGTGCTTCGGTATTTATGTTGCCGTAATTCCTCCGATATTCAAAAATGGCGGATTTAAATTGTTCCAAAAAGTTTTTACTAAAGAAAATCTTCCGAATTTCCGCAATGCGAAGGAAATGTTAGCTTATTACCACCTTGCGCATTTGGACAAAGAAGAAAGAATGCTTGAACAAAACAAAAAATACTGGAATGCAATTTCTGATGACGTAATTGATAAAACGATAAGAACAAAAACAGGTAAATTCAAAGACGGTATTCCTGTCAAAAAATATTTGCAAACCTGGAGTAAAGATAAAATAACTGATAAAGGCAAGATGTTCAAACTTGCGAAAGGTTCAATTGAGCTTTCTTCTATAGTTGGTTCTGTTATAGGTTTAACAATACTTGCTCCGGAATTGAGTCATTTAATTCTTCATCCGATAATGAAGGCAATCGGAATGGAAAAAGGTCATAAAAAACCGGCGGAAGAGTCCACTGAAAAAAATAAACTGGATAAACAAGTATAGAGAACCTGTGAAGATTTTATGAAAGGAACGCTTTGCCGCTTGAACTGCTGACGCCTGAAGAGGGAAGCAGCCAGTAATAGTGAGGTTCGATTAAAAATTTTTAAAAAATTTGATTAAAATTTTGCCTGTTTTGTGCTATTCTTTTAAGAATAGAGGGCGGAATTTTATATGAAAATAATTGCAAAAAATCTTATAAAAATTTACGGAGACAGAACGGTAGTAAACGATATCAGCTTTGAAGTCAACAAAGGTGAGGTCGTAGGGCTGCTGGGTCCCAACGGTGCCGGCAAAACAACAACATTTTATATGGTTGTCGGGCTTGTAAAGGCAAATGACGGCAAAGTCTTTCTTGATGACAAAGATTTGACTGACGTGCCTATGAATATTCGTGCAAAAGAGGGTATCGGCTATCTTCCTCAGGAAGCATCAATTTTTAGAAAGCTGTCTGTTGAGGACAATATAAAACTTGTGCTTCAGATGAATGAAAAATTAAATGAAGAAGAGAAAAAACAAAAACTCGAAGATCTTTTGAATGAATTTGGCATGGAGAAAAAAAGAAAATTTTCCGCTATTTCTCTGTCCGGCGGTGAAAGAAGAAGGGTAGAGCTTGCCAGAGCGCTTGCTGCAAGTCCGGAATTTATCCTTCTGGATGAACCTTTTACGGGTATTGACCCTATTGCAATCGGCGAAATCAAAGAAAATATCAGAAAACTGTCTGAAGAAAAGGGGCTTGGTGTATTGATTACGGATCACAACCCGAAAGCAACTCTTTCTATTACGGATAGAGCATACGTAATTTTTGACGGTAAAATTAAAATTCAAGGCAGAAGCGAAGAGGTTGCAAACGACCCTGTAGCAAAACAATTCTATTTAGGAAAGGACTTTACGCTGTAAGATGAAGTTCGATATCAAAAGTCTGAAAAAAATTGAACTACCTTTCAAAATTTTTGACGGATATATTACAAAACAGGTTTTTGCAGCGACTTTGGTATGTATATTTCTGTTTGTTGTAATTTGGATTGCTCCGGAAACTCTTTTGAAAGTTATAAAAAGGACACTTGCCGGTGTTTATACCCCCTGGGTCGGGATACAGCTTTTGGTATATGAAGTTCCGAAAATTGTCGGTAAGGCGCTGCCTGTAGGATTGCTTCTTGGTACATTGTTTACTTTTGACAAATTGACCAAGGATTCGGAACTTACGGTACTGCGCAGTATCGGTTTGTCTTTCTGGAGAATAGTTTATCCTATTATTGTTTTAAGTATCTTTATTTCCGTATTGTGTTTTTCTTTGTACAATACCTTGATTCCGTACAGTGAAAAGAAAATCAATCAGTTAAAACATGAGGGATATGAGACACATTTTGTTTATACGGTAAAAGCTGATAAAGATAAATTGCAAAAAATAGTAATTGTTCCAAGATACGCAAATGACCAGATCAGCCGCCCTCTTGTTCTGAATTTTGATTCAACACAGTATACGGATACAAGTGTTCTTTCCAGCATTATGCAGGCTCAGTATGCGGTGTACAAAAAAGACAGCTGGGAAATATACAAGGTAAAAGAGTATGAACTCGGCAGAGATGGTGTTTTCAAAAATATAAGCAATATTGATAAAGTAAAAGTTCTTGATGGAGAAAAAGCAAATACCGCTTTTAAAATAATGTCATACTCAACAAAGCGTGACAGAGAATTAAACAACTCTGAAATAACAGAGTATATAGGTATGCTTCATCAGGAAAATTTGAATGATGAATATAGGTTTATGCTCAACAAGTATCTTCAAAGATATTTCCATTCGGCAATTTGTGTTTTGTTTGCTGTTCTGGGGTGTCTGCTTGGGTTTAGTAAACCCAGAGAGCAAAAACTGGTCAACTTTGTAATTGGTATCGGTATAGTTTTTGCATATTATATTACTCTTCCGTTCTTTGATATGTGTGCTGAAAAAGGGATTTTGAGTCCTTATATAACATCTTCTATTCAGCCGCTTGCAATACTTATTGCAATATTCATATTCAAAAAAATAAAGGACTTGTAATATTCAGGAGTTTAATATTATGAAAAAATTTTTTGCATTGATGCTGATTTTTGGTTCGGTAATTCTTTTGAGTGCATTCAAATGTGCTCCTGTCTGTACCGGCTGCAAAAATATAGAAGTTTTTGACGAAAACGGTCTGTATGTATTTCATATACCGGCTGCGGGAAAATATGTGATAAGACCGTATATTAGCGAAAAACTGGTGTTCAACTCGGATGTTTATAAAAAAACGGGGGCTGAACTTGTAATCAATGCCGGATATTTTGATCCGAAAAACCAGCAGACGTCGTCTTTTGTTACTATTGACGGTGTTGAGGTTTTGAACCCTGAAACCAACAAAAATTTAACTGAAAACAAAAATATTTCTTCTCATATGAGACAGGTCTTAAACAGAACAGAGTTTCGGCTGATGGATTGCAACGGTCAGACAAGATACGATATAGCTTCTCACAAAGCGAGGCTGCCGTTTCGATGTGAACTCGTTCATTCAATACAGGCGGGACCTTTGCTGTATCCTGACTTAAGGCTGGAGGCAGAATACTTTGTTGCAACAAAGGGAACAAAAGTCACAAGAAATTCTATTTCCGCATTTGAAAAATGTGCAAGAACCGCTATAGGCATAAAGGATAATGATGTTTTCATAATAATTGCCACGAACAAACACCCTCTTACTTTACCTGAGCTTGCCGATGTTTGCCGTGATTTGTGTTTGGATAAAGCAATGAATTTTGACGGGGGCGGCTCAACCTCTGTTGATTTTCGGGGAACACAAAATCAAAAGTTTAAAAATCTGCATATTGTTTCGGACAGCAACAAAAACGCCAGAAAATTGAAATCTTTTCTTGTTGTGAAATAGATTGTCAGGCATGTTTAGTTTTTGACAAATACGGGTATTATACCGGTATGGAAAAGATATGGTTAAAAATTAAAGAAATTGCCAAAATGACAGCTTTTATTATTCAAAAAGGACTGTCTACAATGTTTGCTACATATTAATCCGGTAATTCGATTTTTTGTGTGTAGAACCGGTTTTGCGGCACAGAGAATTGTTGTGTCTTTTTTGTGTGCAGTGTTTGATTTACCTTTCTTCATAAAGGAGTTGCGCTATTTTGTTTTTTCATAAAAAATGAACAAAAGGAGTTTATAAAATGGAAGAACAGAAAAAAGGCGTAAACAAAAAGGTAAAGAAGTTTTATATAGTACTTGGTATGTTGTTGATTTTGCTCATACCGATAGCTTTTATGAGCGGGATTGTAAGGGACAGAGAGTCATACAAAGACGAGGCTCTGAGGAATGTAAAAACTGCCTGGGCTGATTCTCAAGTTATACAAGCACCCAAATTGGTGCTGAATATTCCGGACAAAAAGGGTGTAAGAAAGGAATCTTTAACGCTCAACAACTATGAGGCAGAGGTGGAAGTAAAAACACAAATCAGAAAAAAAGGTATTTTCAAAGTTCCTGTTTATATTGCGGATGTTGAGCTTAAGGGGGATTTTCTCAATACATACGGAATGATTAAAAATCTCAAGTCAGAACTTGAATTTCAGGTTACGGACTCAAAGGGGTATATTTCCCAGCCGGAAATCAAGTTTTTGACAGAAAAATCCGTAAAAACTGTTTCTCAAAAGTATGAGAAAAATATTACAACTTCTGCAAAAACTCTTCCTTTTGAAATAAAATATCAAATCCGAGGAATAAATAAAATTTATGTTGTTCCCGGAGGCAACAATAATGAAATCGAAATAGAAGGGGACTGGAAAGATCCTTCATTTGACGGTGATTTTTTGCCGTCAGAAAAGGAAATTTCAAAAGATTCTTTTGAAGGAGAATGGAAAATTCCTGCGATAGCCGTTTCTTCTTTAACGGAACCAAAGGCGGGCGTGTCTTTTCTTACCCCTGTTGACAACTACAGGATGGCAACAAGAGCCGTGAAATATGCATTTTTGTTTTTGTCATTGACTTTTCTTGCATATTTTATTTTTGAAGTCGGCTCAAAAGATAAAAAACCTATTCATCAGCTTCAATACCTGATGATGGGCGCTGCTATGCTGATATTTTATCTTTTATTGCTTTCGTTGTCGGAATTTATGCTGTTTGGCTTGTCATATACGATTGCGGCAATAATGACAATTGCATTAATAAGCGCATATACATATTTTGTTATTACCAAAAGAGAGGGCAGAAAATTTACAATATTGATTACGCTGATTATGTCGTTGTTGTATGCATTTCTGTATTTGCTGCTTGTATTGCAGGATTTGTCAATGCTAATCGGAAGTTTTGTTCTGTTTTTGATTATGACTCTTGTAATGTATTCAACAAGAAATGTTGAATGGAATAGTGATGATTAAAAATATGCTTTATTTAATCTGATGCGCAGTTGCAGCATTGGTCTTTGATTTTCGAAGGCTCGAAGCAAGGATTCAGTTAAGGGTTGTTAAATGTCAAGCCTTAATGGACGGGAAGACGACACTAGATTAATCAAGCTAAATAGGCTGAATAATGAACTGGAAAAACATCAAAATGCAAATTTGGATTATATGGATACAGGAATCAAAATTTTGGATGTTTGCAAAAAAGTAAGTATGCCCTATGACAAGATTACGCCACAAATGATTGCACAAATTGTAAGAATGACTGCTTCTTCTGTCACAATCAAAGACAAAAAGGTCAAAATGCAGTTTGCAGAGCCTTATGCAACGCTTGAAAAGCTGATAAAACTCGCTAAGCAGGGTATAACTGAATCAGGATATGAAGAATTCTTCAAAAGCATTATGGCTTTAAAGAAGCTTCTATTTAAAGATTAAATAGACAAAAAGATTAGGTTAATTAAAATAATTTCGAGCACTTTTTTTG
>CALVEJ010000047.1 GCA_944326535.1 Candidatus Gastranaerophilales bacterium
AATACAATAAACGCACACCCGCATACTTGCAACTGCGGAAAACTTGCTATTGTACATAACGGTATTATTGAAAACTACAAAGAGCTCAAATCCGAATTGATTGAAAAAGGCTGCGAGTTCAAGTCAGAAACAGATACAGAAGTCGTTGCGCATCTTATTGCACAAGAATATGCAAAGTTTGATGATCTGCCAAAAGCAGTAAGAGCAGCTGCAAAAAGACTCAAAGGCGCATATGCTCTTTGCATTATGCATCAGGATGACCCGAATATGATTGTCGGAACAAGAAAAAATGCACCTTTAATAGTTGCCCTCGGCAAAGGTGAAAATTATCTTGCCTCTGACTCTCCGGCAATTATTGAATATACAAAAAGAGTAATTTACCTTGATGACGATCAGTTTGCTGTTTTGACTCCGACAAGCGTTTTGATTACGGATATAGAAGGCAGACAGGTTAACAAAAAAGAAGAAATTCTCCCCTGGGAGCCCGTAGCTATGAGCAAAATGGGTTACAAACACTTTATGCTCAAAGAAATCCATGAACAGCCGGATGTTATCAGAAATGTTCTGTCAGGAAAACTTCCCGATATATCAAAGCCGATTGTTCTTGATGAAGTAAAACTTACAAAAGAAGAAATCAAAAATCTTAAAAGAATAGAAATCATTGCCTGCGGTACATCACTGCATGCTGCAATGGTTGCAAAATATATTCTGGAAGCATTTACAAATATTCCGGTAGATGTTGAAGCATCAAGTGAATACATTTACAGAAAAACGGTTACGGATTCAAATACTCTGGTAATCGGTATTTCACAATCAGGTGAAACATCGGATACAATTACCGCTATCAGACAGGCAAAAGCAGTCGGTTCTCATGTTCTGATTATCACAAACAGACCTGACTCTATCATGGCGAGAGAAGCTCACAGCCTTATTCCAGTAAATGCAGGTATTGAAGTCAGTGTTGCCGCTACAAAATCATTCAATGCACAGTTGATAGCGCTTTATTTGTTTGCTTTTTATATAGCAGAAATTAAAGACTCTTTTGACAAAGAAAAAATACAACAGCTCAAACATGAGATGCTTTTGCTTCCTCAAAAAATTGAAACTGTCTTGTCTCATGAAGAAAGTATCATCAAATGCGCAAGAACGTTTGCTTCTACAAGAAACTTTATCTATATAGCCAGAGGAATAAACTATCCGACTGCGCTTGAAGGTGCTTTGAAGCTTAAAGAAATCAGCTACATCAATGCAACGGGATATCCGGCAGGAGAACTCAAGCACGGACCGATTGCCATGCTGGATGAAACAATGCCGGTGCTTGCAATTTTGATGCCGGGCAGCATTGTATATGAAAAAGTTCTTTCAAATGCGGAAGAGGCAAAGGCTAGAAATGCAAGAATGATTGCTCTTACATCAGCAGATGATCCGCATCTTCAGGATGTGTTTGAATACATCTTGAAAGTACCCGAGGTTGATGAATATCTGTCTCCGGTGATTGCTTCCGTACCGTTGCAGCTTCTTGCTTATTACATTGCGGAATTTCTGGGCAAAGATGTTGATCAGCCGAGAAACCTTGCAAAATCCGTTACGGTAGAATAATGATAACAACACGCCAAATTGAAATTCCTAAGACAGAAAATTTGACAAGTTCATACATTGAGACAGAGTTGTCAAAAATGGACATTGAGCCTCTCAGATGGGCTATAGTTGACGTTTTGTCCGACAGATATATTCTGTCGGTTTCGTTTGAATTGTTTTGATGGTAAAACAAAATGATTTGTAAGTAGTGAACGAACGGCACAAAACTGCCATTGCCCAAAGCGTTCTCTATATCTAAGCAAGAATCTTTTTGTTATATCTGTTCAATGTAAACTCGAAATTATTTATTCAAAACTTCTTTTATCTGTTGAACAATGTCATTTGTTGCATCTTTGCGAACAAGTTTTTTTGCATTATTCTGCAAGGCAATCATTTTTTGAGTGTCATTTATGAGTTCTTCAAGCTTTTCCATCAATGCTTCGGGTGTACATTTTGCATCATCCAGATATAAAGCGGCTCCTAGTTCTTCCATTTCTTTTGCGTTTTTTCTCTGGTGGTCAGCCGCTGCATAAGGATACGGGATAAGTATTGAAGCCAGACCTGATGCACAGATTTCAGAGATACTCAAAGAACCCGCTCTTGAAACAGCTATATCAGATGCAAGCATTGGCAGATACATCTTTTTGAAATACGGTCTTATTATGTACTGAGAATTTTCCGTGTAGTTCGGATAAACTTTTTTGAGTTCTTTTACCGTTTCATCGTAGTTTTTCAATCCGGTTTGGTGAATAATTTGAATATCATATTTTTTGAAAAGTTTTTTCAGGTTTTGAACAATCACGCTGTTCAATTTTTTTGCACCCTGTGAACCGCCCATAACCATTATTGTCAGACGGTCTTTAAGTTTCCATACCTGACGGGCATGGTATCTGTCCGTGCTTGAAAATTCTTCTCTTATCGGGTTTCCGTTGAATTTGATATTGTTTGATTTTAACTGATCTTTTGCACTTTCAAATGCAATTGATACAAATTTTGCGTATGGCGCAAGGAGCTTTGAGACTTTGCCCGGAATTGCATCACATTCATGAAGTACAATTGGGGTTCCCGTCAAAACACCTGCAAAAAGCATTGGTGCGCTAACATATCCGCCTGTTCCGAAAATCAGGCTCGGTTTGTATTTAAAAATATATCCCGCAGCTTTTGCGGTTGCAAAAAGAAGTTGAAAACTCCATTTTACAAAATCAAAAGACACTGTTCTCGGCATTGCGCTAATGTCAACATCAAGAAAATCAAAAACTTTGTCTTCTGCGATTTTTTTCTCCAGATTGTTCGGATTTCCCACGTAAAAAACTTTTTCTGTGTCCGGTTCTTTTTGCAATGCAAAACCGACTGCAACAGCGGGATAAATATGTCCGCCCGTTCCTCCTCCGGTTACAAAATATGTATGTTTTTTATCGTTGTTATTAATATGCTCTGTCATAATTTCTTATCCTCTTTATTCTTTTTTTGGAAATGTTTAAAAGCACTCCGACCATACACAAAGAAACAATCAAAGATGTTCCTCCGTAGCTTATAAATGGCAGCGGAACTCCCGTTGCCGGTATCAAAGAGCTTGATACACTCATGTTGATAAACGCCTGCAAGCCGATTGACAATGTGATACCGACTGCCATAAGTTTTCCAAACATATCATTTGCTCTAGAAGAAATAATAATACCTCTATGAATAAATGTCCAGAACAAACCTATAACAAGAAGGCAACCCAAAAAACCGAGTTCTTCCGCAACTACTGCAAAAATAAAGTCAGTATGTCCTTCCGGAAGCCATGCGAGTTTTTGTTTTGAGTTTCCATAGCCCACACCCCAAAATCCGCCTGCGGCAAAAGCAAGAAGGGACTGAATAATATTGTATCCGGCTCCGTAAGGATCGGAATTCGGATTCAGCCATATTTGAATACGCTGCATTTGATATCCGTGAAGCAGTTTTTGACCAAACAAAAGAAATGTTCCAAATGCCGCTCCTATTCCGGCAAGACCCAGTGTAATCATATATTTTATTGAACCTGAAATACTGAGGTACATAACCATTGCCGTCAGCAAAAGCAAAATAACCATTGAAAGGTTCGGTTGTTTGTAAACAAGAAATATCATTACAAGAATAGGGAAAAAATACCGCACTATCTTGTGAGAACTAAACAGCATTGAATCTCTGTAAAATGCATTTGAAAGCAGCATGATAACGGCAAATTTTGTCATCTCTGACGGCTGAAACTGTATAGGACCCAGCACAATCCATCGTCTTGCACCGTTAACAACAACCCCCAGAGGCGTAAAATCGACAAGTGCAAGCATAATAATTACAAACCATGCAAAAGGCACTGCCCAGTCTTTTAGTTTTTTGTAATCAAGTTTTATAAAATATTTCATGCCGGCGAGTCCGACAAGCAAATAAGCAAACTGTTTCAGAGCAAAGGATGCCGGGTTTTCACCCATTTCCATTGCTTTTGGCGCACCTGCGCTGAATATTGCCATAAGCCCTATAACAACAAGAAAGGCAACCACTACCATCAGTGTTGTATCCGGAGGAGACAGGACTACATCATTTACCGGTCTGTAGTTGTCTGTTTCATATTCAGAATGTTTTCTTCGTCTGTTATTTCTTTGATAGGGCATAGTCTTTAAATACTCTTCCTCTTTCTTCATAGCCTGAAAACATATCGTAGCTTGAACATGCCGGCGAGAGCAGGATTACTTCGCTGTCGGTTCCAAAAGCTTTGTCCACACCGTCAGTAAATGAGTCTGCTATTACGATATTTTCAAATCCGTTTTTTCGAAGCTCTGCTTCAAATCTTTCTTTTGCCGCTCCGAGAAGAACCACTGTTTTGACGTATTTTTTGACTGTTTCACAAAATTCTGTCAAATCCGTCATTTTGTCCGTTCCTCCGGCAATAAGAGTCAATGTTCTTCCTTCAAAAGATTTTAGTGCAAAAATTGCCGCTTCAGGGTTTGTTGCTTTAGAGTCATTGTAGACATCTTTTCCCTGTATATTGCCAACAAATTCGCATCTGTGTTCCGGCGCTTTGAACTCTTTGATTGCCTGAGTGATTTTTTCATTATCAACACCGCATATTTTTGCACAAATAACAGAAGCCATTACGTTCTGATAGTTATGATTTCCGACAAGCGGAATATCTTTTACGTCGATAATTTTTTCTTCAATATTTTTCGGTTCACGTTTAAAATACAATACTCCGTCTTTTATATATGAACAGTTTGTTTCAAATTCTTTGCCGAAGAAAAATTTTTCACCCGCATAATTTTTTCCGAATTCGAGAAGTTTTTCATCCTCTGCATTGAAAACAGCAAAGCCCGGTCTTTTTTCCGGAGCAAAAAGTGATGCCTTTGCTTCAAAGTATTTGTCCAATCCGCCGTGCCAATCAATGTGGTCGGGAGTAAAGTTCATCCATACCGCAATCTGCGGGCGGAAACTCGGGCTGTATGTCAGTTGAAAAGAGCTGACCTCGCAGACAAAAAAGTCTGTTTCTTTTTCTTTTCCCGTATTCGGCTCTTTCAACAGTGAACATGGCGGTATACCTATATTCCCGCATTTTTCGGCTTTAAATTCTTTATTCAAAATAAAGTTTGTGAGTTCTGTTGTGGTTGTCTTTCCGTTTGTTCCGGTAATAGCCACAAAAGGAATTTGTGTTTCAAGGTAGGCAAGTTCAATTTCACTGATTACCTGTATATTTTTTTCTTTTAGTTTTTGCATCAGTTCGCTGTTTGGAGGAATTCCGGGACTTGTTACCGCCACATAGACGTCTTCCATAAATTCATCCGAGTGATGCTCAAATTCGGTTTTTATTCCGGCCGCATTCAATTCTTCAACCAGTTGTTTGTCTTTGTCTGCCAGCGGTTTTTTTTCGGTAATAAAACACTGTGCGCCTTTGTCGTTAAGATATTTTGCTGCGGCAACACCGCTTTTTGATAACCCCAGTATAAGAACTTTTTTGTCAAACCATTTTCTAATCATATTTTTTAACCTGTTTCTATTTATTCAAATACCAGAAAAGCGCTACGGCTCCAGAGCAACAAATAAAAGTAACAAATGAAAAGACTTTTACAATTTTTGTTTCATTCCACCCGCACAATTCAAAGTGATGGTGTATCGGACTCATTTTGAAAACTCTTTTGCCGGTCAGTTTAAAACTCGTAACCTGAATCATGACAGAAAGAGTTTCTATCAAATATATTATACCTATCGGAATAAGCCACAACTCAAATTTGCCCATAACCGCAATTGTGCCGAGAACTCCGCCCAGAGCAAGAGAACCGGTATCTCCCATAAATACTTTTGCAGGATATCTGTTGAAATACAAAAAACCGAGACATGCACCCATGATAGAAGTGCAAATTATTGCAAGGTCAACATTTCCCATTATCAGATTTATAACCGCCAGTGCCGCAAGGGATATTACCATATTTGAAGAAGCAAGTCCGTCCAATCCGTCAGTTAAATTAACAGCATTTGAAACACCTGTCACGAGGAAAATTCCGAATACCGGATAAAAATAACCGAGATTTATTGCATAATGTCCGAATGTCAAAAAGGTTCTTCCGCTTATTGTAACAAACATGACAGGAAGGCAGGCAATAGCAATTTGAAGAATTAATTTTCCTCTGGCGCTGAGTCCTTTGTTTGCGTGATGTTCAAATTTTTGCGCATCATCCTGAAATCCTGCAAACATATAGAAAATAAATGTAATCAAGATTAAAAACGCACCGGTAGAAGTTTTTTCCGCCATAAACAGAGAAACAACCGCTGCCAGAACCGCTGCAATGACAAGAAAAACACCGCCTGTTGTTGGCGTACCGCCTTTTTTTGCGTGGCTTTCAGGTGCTTCTTCCCTAATATACTGCCCAAGCATTTTTTTCTTGAGAAAGTCTATATACGGCACTCCAAACAGCAAAGACAATACAAATGCTATCAGTGCGGATACTATTGCCAGAATCATTTTTTCTCTAACTCCTTGATTATTTCTTCAAATTTCATTGAACGTGAAGCTTTAAACAACATTGTAGTACCCGGGGGAACATTTTCCAATATATATTTTGCGGCTTCCCGGTTTGTTTGAAAGTTTTTTGCTTCAAATTTTTTTTCATCTTTCAAACCTTTGATTATATATTTTGAAAGATTTCCTACCGTAATCAATTTAAAATTATCAAAATTTTTCTCCAGAAATTCACCGATTTCTTTGTGATATTTTTTTTCATCCTTTCCCAGTTCTCCCATATCACCGAGGACAAGCACTCTGGGAGGCTTTTGTGTGGAAAGAAATGTGGATGCTGCCGCTTTCAGTGACTCGGGATTTGAGTTGTAGCTGTCATTTATTATTTTGTATCCGGAAATTTCACTGATTTCCCATCTTTTTTCTATCGGTTTATATTTTTCCAGTCCCGATGCAATTGATTTTGGATCTATACCGAGTTTCAATCCGGCATTAATTGCAAAAAGAGCATTTTGAATATTGTGCGCTCCTTCAACGTTGAGTCTGTATTTCTGTTTTTTATATGTAAATTCGCTTGAATTTGCATCAAGTTTTACATCCGTCAGCTCAGGTGAATTCAGACCGACATATAGTGTCTGTCCTTTGTAAGTATTTGTTTCTTTGATAAGTTCTGTATCATGTGCAATCAAAAGTCCTTCCCGATGCAGATATTTTGTAATCTCGCATTTTGCTTTTGCTATATTTTTGACAGAACCCAGTCTGCCGATATGAGCTGTTCCGGTATTTGCAATAATTGCGATATCAGGTTTTGCATATTTTGAAAGCAGTTCTATCTCGCCCAGTCCTCTCATTCCCATTTCAACAACAAGAACCTCTGTGTTCTCCGGCATGGAAAGCATTGTCTGGCACAGTCCGATTTCGTTGTTGTGATTTAATATGGACTTGTGAGTTTTATATTTTTCCGATACAACACTTGCAATCATTTCTTTTGTCGTTGTTTTTCCGGAACTTCCGGTGACGGCTATGGTAATCGGATTTATTTTTGTTTTGTAATAAGAAGCTATCTGCAAATACGCTTCGAGTGTATTTTTTACATAAAGAATAAATTTTGCATCGGGGTTTGTAATGTTTTTGTCAGAGGTAAAATAGCCTCTGGCACCGTTTTGAATTGCATCTTTTATGAAATTGTGACCGTCAAACTTTTCACCCTTCAAAGGCAGATAAATGTCATTTGGTGATATATTTCTTGAGTCGGTGGAAATACTAAATATACCTGATGTGTTCTGTCTGTACAAAACCTGTGCATCCGTGGCTCTAGCTATCTCTTCAAAGGTAAACTTCATAATATTTCCAATTCAACTTCCGTTCCAAACCAAAAACCTCAGTTCATAAAGAATTTTACTAAAAAAGAAAGTCAAATACAATTTTGCAATTCTATTTAAAAAATTTTTTCAGAACATCAATTTTTTCTTTTGAATCCGATTCAAAATATATTCTCAAGAGAGGTTCCGTACCGCTCGGGCGGATAAGAACCCAGGTTTTTTCATCATCAAGATAGTATTTTACTCCGTCTTTTGTATCTTTTTCTTCTACTGAAAAATCTGCAATCGTTTTTAGTTCGGAATATTTTTTCATAAGTATTTGAAGCTGCTGATTGTCTTGAAGCTTTACATCAATTCTTTCATTTACAAAAGTACAGCCCGCTGTCTGATGCAGCTCTTCTTGAAGTTCCCAAAGCGGTTTTTCTTCATATGCAAGCATTTCAAGAACAAGCATATCAGCGAGTATTCCGTCCTTTTCGGGAATATGTCCTTTGATGCTTAATCCTCCCGACTCTTCGCCTCCAATGATTACATTATGTTCTCTCATTGCTGCACCGACCCATTTGAATCCGACGGGAGTTTCTATAACATCAATATTGTATTTTTCTGCAATAATATCCAGCATACGGCTTGCTCCGACCGTTTTTACAAGTTTGCCGCCATAACCCTTATTTTTGATTAGATGACCAAGAAGAAGCGCAATTATTTCATTTGGTGTAACAAATTCCGCTTTTTCGTTTATCACACCGAATCTGTCCCCATCCCCGTCATTGCTCAAACCTATTGTGTTTGTTCTTCTTGCAATCATTTCAATGAGTTCCTGAAGATATTTTGCTTTGGGTTCGGGCATTCCTCCGCCGAAATTTGGATCATGTTTCATGTGGATTGATTCAAAGCTTATATCATTTCTTTTCAAAAGCTCGTCAAAATATCCGATACTTGCGCTGTACAATCCGTCATAAATAATCTCTCCGTCATCATCTTCACGGGTAAAATATTCTTTTATTTTTTCAAAATCAATTATTTTTTCAATGTGTTCAAAATAGGCTTCTTTAAAAGATTTTTTTTCTATTTCAAAAGTTTTTTCAGGATTAAATTTTATGTTTTCAATATTTTTTATATTTTCAACAATAGCATTCGTAATCTCTGTTGTGGCGGGTCCTGCATATTCCGGTATAAATTTTATACCGAGGTATTCCGGAGGATTGTGCGAAGCGGTAAACATTATTGCATTTGCATTCATATGTTTTGCATTGTATGCAAGAACAGGTGTGGGAACAACCGTTTGAGAGAGAATTACACGAAATCCGGCTTTTTGCAAAATTTGTGCTGTAAAATTTGCAAACTCTTCTGCTTTGTTTCTCGGGTCATAACCGATTATGACAGGTTTTTTTATTCCGTCTTTTTTCAAAATATACTGTGCAATTGCTTTTGTCACAATATCGACATTTTTTTCATTAAAATCTTTTCCGACAACAGCTCTCCAGCCGTCTGTTCCAAACTTTATACCCTCTGAGGAATTTGTCATTTTATACACCTTTTTGTACAATATTGATAATCAAATTACATCGTTTTATTTTACCAGAGAAACGGATAACGGCAAATGATTGACATAAATAAAGAAATAAAAGAGCTTCTCTTTCTCGGACCGGAAGGAACTTATTGCGAAGTTGCGAAAAATCAAATAGCTGCAGCGCTTCCGTTTTCCGTGCCGGCACAAATTCCTTTGTCTACGGTCAAAAGTATTATCGATTATACAGACCAAAATGAATTTGCCGCCGCTGTTTTGCCGATAGAAAATTCTATTGAAGGTATTGTCAGAGAAACAATGGACAATCTTTTGAATATAAAAGACCCTTCTTTACAAATTACGGCAGAAACAGTAGTGCCGGTAAATCACTGTCTTGTTTCAAAAGCAAAGGATATAAAAAAAATAAAAAAGATAATCTCTCATCCTCAGGCTCTTGCGCAGTGCAGAAATTTTATTCAAAAAACATTTTCCGATGACATTGAGCAGATTGAAAAAGCATCTACAAGCAGAGCCGCAAAAGAACTTATTGATCTGGATGACTCTTTTGCAGCGATATCCAACAAACGGAGTGCGGAGCTGTTCGGCTTGAATATACTTGCAAAAAACATAAACGATGAAAAAGACAACAAAACACGGTTTGTTTTTCTGTCCAGATCAAAAACAAGTCCGTCCGGAAATGACAAAACAAGTATTGCTTTTGTCACAAAAAATCAGCCCGGTGCGCTTGTAAAAGTTTTGAATGTTTTTGACAGTCTGAATATTAATCTTTTGTACATTGATTCCCGTCCTTCAAAGAAAAATCTGGGAGAATATGTTTTTTTCACTGATTTTGAAGGACATATAGAAGACGAACCTTCAAGAAAAGTACTTGATTTGATAAAACTTAATACAAACTATATCAAAGTACTTGGTTCTTATAAAAGATTTTAGGGAAATTTTATACATCCGGATGGCTCGGAGAGCTTTAGTTCAGGGGGTACTCAGGACAAATACTTTTTAAATCAGCTTTTCAAATTAAATTCCGTGCAGCTTGTCACAAATACTGTTAAATCAAAAACACCCGCTTTTTGAAAAGTTTTTATCATTTCTTCCATGGTGCTTCCCGTTGTCAAAATGTCGTCAATCAAAAGCAGTTTTTCTTTGTTGTAATGATTTTCGCTATATTCAAAGGCATTATGCAGATTTTTTTCTCTCTGTTTTTTTGTCAGTTTATACTGGGGTTTTGTGTCTTTAATCCTTTTTATTATTTCTGTATTTACACTGTATCCGGTCAATCTTGAAAACTCATAAGCTACAAGTTCCATATGGTTGTATCTGCGTTTTTTCTGTCTTTTTGAATAAAGAGGAACCGGTACGATTGAATAGCTGTTTTCACTGACATTCAGTTTCTTCCAATAGTCATACATAATTTTTGCCTGAAAGCAGGCAAGTTCTCTCTGGTTGTGATATTTTATGCCGCGGATGATTTTTTGAATTTCTTTTTCATATACAGATGCGCTAAAAACCGGTATGCCGTCAATATGTTTTAATATTCTTTCCGGCAGCAGATGAATTTTTTTGTAACACTTTGAGCAGAGTTTTGAATTTTCTTTTGAACTTCCGCAGATATAACAACGCTTCTTGTATATCAAATCGAGTAATTGTGACAAAAATTTAATCATATAATAATTATAATATGATAAAATAGTCTTACGTAATTTTGTAAAAAGAGAGAGAACAAATGAATATTATAATAATGCTTTTGCTGATAAGTTTTTTGATACTCATTCATGAAATCGGTCATTTTATGTCGGCAAGGGCTCTTGGAATAAAGGTGGACAAGTTCGGGTTTGGTCTTCCGTTTGGACCTACTCTTTTTAAGGGCAAAATAGGTGATACGGAAATTCTTGTTCATGCCCTGCTTCTTGGCGGATACGTGGCGTTTCCTGACGATGATACAGAGTCAAAAGAAGAAAAAAATCCGGATGATCTTTTCAAGAACAAACCTATCTGGAAAAGAACAATTGTTGTTTCCGCAGGCGTAATTGCCAACGTAATCTGTGCTTTTCTAATTGTTGTTTTCACTGCTGCTGTGTGGCACAAGCTTCCTTCGGGCAAGTACAATATAATCGTTGACAAAATTACAGCTCCGCAGAACGCATCAGTTCACTATTCCGGATTGAAAAATGGAGACAAAATATACAAAATTAACGGTTCTGAAATATTTCAGCCGTTTCAAATCAACAAATTTGCACAGGAGAGCAAAACAAAAGACGGCTTGATTTCTTATGAAATATACAATGACAGATTAAAGGCATTGCAAAAAAATAATCCGGAAATAAAAGATATCTACAAACCGCTTGAAAAAAATACAAAACTCAATCTTGTTCCGCTTAAGGATGAAAAAGAGGTTACGCTCTCAAAAGCAGCGTTGCTCGGCATGGAAAAAATCAAACTTGATCCGATTAAACTGAACAAAAAACAAATTGAACTTAGAGACAAAATTCAAGGTCAAAAGACATATTCTGCTGACGGAGAAACTTCTCTGTGCGACGTGGCAAAAGCATTGTCAGATACAAGAAAACCCATGCACTTTGTCGTAATCAGAAATGGTAAGGAAGTGGAATTAAAACCTATATACTCCGATGAAAAGGGTATAATCGGTATACAGCAAAAAATGGAAGAAGTCCTTCTCAAAGCAAATACACCGGTTGAAATTCTTCAATCTTCAATAGCGTATACTTACAGAATTACTGATTTTACTATTCTGGGACTGGAAAAACTCTTTACCGGACAAATTCCTGTAAAAGAACTTCACGGTATTGTTGCAATTACGAAAGTCGGCGGCGATATGATAGAGCAAACAGGTCTTTTTAACGGCTTTTTGCTTACAGCAATCATCAGTATAAATCTTGCGATTATGAATTTGCTGCCTATTCCGGCATTGGACGGCGGGCATCTGCTGTTTCTTCTTATAGAAAAAATCAAAGGAAAACCGCTTGACGAAGAAGTGGTTGCAAAAGTCAGCAATTTCTTCTTCCTGTTTTTGATAATACTGATGCTGCTTATTGTATTTAACGATATTTTTGCATTGATTACAAAAAAAATATAAAATCAAAATATGGAGCACATTACATACCTTCAGGACAACTTAAAAGACAATCGTATCGTTAGGTGGCCGGAAAACTGTTTTCCGTTAAAGTTTTATATAGCACCTTTTCGCTGGTATGCAAAATCCGGCAATGACAGCTATAAATATCAGGCATTGGTCAAACGTGCCCTGCAGGAATGGGAAAAAGTCGGCGGCGGAAAGGTAAGATTTAAGGTTGTAAATACCCTTAATGAGTCTCAAATCAATCTTGATTGGAAAAGAGTGGACAGAAAAGCTCTCGGTCACTGCTATTTCCATTTTGACAACAACAGCCGGCTCTACAGCGCTGAGGTACAAATAGGACTTTCTGACGGAATTTTGCATCATCAATATCAGGATGAAAATGAGGTTTATCACACTATTTTGCATGAAATAGGTCATGCGCTTGGTCTCGGACACAGCACATACGATACGGATATAATGTATACTCCACACAAATACGGTGTGGTAAGTTTGTCGCCCAGAGATGCGCTTTCTGTTCAATGGCTGTACAAGCTGCCATACGGCACAAGTGTAAAAGAACTTGCTCAAAAACATAATATGAATACTGATAACATTGATGATGTTATTCTTAAAATTGCGACAGAAGGCAAATCTCATGCATTTGATGATGTAAAAAATTCTATCCGTCTTCCGCAAAAGGATTTGATGCAGGAACAAGACAAACTTGCGGAAATAAAAAAATACAATCTCGGTCTTCAGAATATTCAAATTTCCGAAAATGTTCAGGAATATCTGCAAAAGACAAGAATGAAACAAAAGAAAAAAGATTAACACGAGATATTGTTAAGTTTTGTAAATGCCATAAGCCCTTAAAAATCAAGGGTTTTGTTTTTTGATATATATTTTGTAGATAATTTTTAGCAATAATTTATTTAAAAAATACTTTATATAAGAGTAAGGAAAATCAATCCGAAACACAAACCACAAAAGAGAATACAGAATTTAATAATTGGAGGAATCAACTATGGCAAGAGTTTTAATTTCAATGCCCGAAGAATTTTTAACAAAAATTGATGGAGTAGCTGAATCAGAAAATCGTACAAGAAGCGAACTTATCCGTGAAGCATTGAGAACATATATTCACAAACAAAGAGTTAGAGAAAACTCACTGGCAGCAAAAAATGCAAGCATTCTTGAAGCGCTGCTGGACTAGGCTAAAGGCTATTTGATTTGGGGCTGAGACAAAACTAGACTAATAGAAAAATATAAAACGGACTAATAGAGGAAAAAGCAAAACTTAGGCAATACTTGATTTGGGGAAAATAAAAAATCGGCTTTCTAAGCCGATTTTTTATTTGTATATTTGGTTACTTATCAAAAGCGCCGCAGAAATCAAAGGATCAACAGCAGTTGAGAATGGAGGAGCATAAGTCATATCAGTATGTAAAAAATTGTCCAACGTTTGATCTGCCATAATTGCAGAAGCCACGGTATTGACCCTTTTATCCGCATCACCGTTTCCAAAAGCCTGAGCGCCGAGTATTTTTTTTAATCTTTTATCCACAACGAGCTTTATTGTAATATTTTCGGCTCCGGGCATATATCCGGCTTTGTCCTTTTTTGTCATTACAGATGAAACAACATCAAAGCCAAATTTCCTTGCCTCGGTTTCGGTCAATCCCGTAAGAGAAATTGACAAACCGTCATATCTTGTAACTGCAGAACCAAGAACACCCGGAAAAGCATCGTATTGACCCGCAATATTAATAGCAGCGCATCTGCCTTCTTTGTTGGCAGTGGAGCCGAGAGGAATCCAGCAATAGTTTTTTGATACAAGGTGATAATTTTCAGTGCAATCACCGGCAGCATAAATATCCTTTATTGATGTTTGCATCCTGTTGTTTACACGTATAGCATTGCTGACACCGAGTTCTATACCGGCAGCGGCGGCTATTTCCGTATTTGGTGTCACTCCTGTAGCAATTACCGCAATATCAGTCTCAATTATATTACCTTTAGATGTGATGACTCTTTGAACCCTATCATCGCCTTCGAAAGCAATGACGGCTTCTGATGTCAGAATATTTACTTTACCCTGACTCATTTTCACAATCTCGTCTTTTATCATGTCACTGATTTCGGGGTCAAAAATGGAAAGAATATGCTCATCTCTTTCAATGAGAACAACTTCAAGTCCGTTTTTGTAAAATGCTTCAAGCAGCTCTATTCCTATATATCCGCCTCCTACAATTACAGCCTTTTTTGTATTTTCTTCCCGTATTTTGTTTCTTATTTCAATACCGTCTTTTATTTTTCTTACGGTAAATATATTTTGAAGATGCAGGTTCTGAATTGGAGGAACAATCGGTCTGGCTCCCGTTGTGATTGCCAGCTTGTCATACTCAACTTCCTGTATGATACCTGTTTTTGTATCCGCAATAACTATTTTGTGTTCCTGCGGAAGAATTTTTGTACATCTTTTATTCAGATGAATATTTGCACCCTTTTCTTCAAACTGCTGCGGAGTTCTGACAATGAGTCTATTCACGTCTTCAATCAGACCTTCAATAAAATACGGTAATCCGCAGGCAGAATATGATATCATATCCTCTTCAGTATAAAGATCAATTTTGCAGTTGAAGTCCTTTGTCCGCAAAAGTTTTGCACAAATTTTTGGACCTGCGGCAACGCCGCCTATGATAACTATTTTTTGTGTTTCCGTCATGCATTCATTTTAAAAACGCCTGTTAGTTTTGTCTATTGCCTGTATGTTTAGCTATGTTGTTGGATCCCAACGCATTATCTAATAGTCATCAAACCTTCAGAAAAAATAATAAAATTAATAACCGTCAGCCTTGCAGCAAAAAAAAGCTGTTGAATTAGGGGTTCAACAGCACAGTCTAAACAGGGATGATAAAATAAATTTATATATTTCTATAATTCGATATTTCGGAGTATGGATAAGGTATTATTCTTGAATTGTCCTGTATAACGTCTAAAAGTTCATCAAAAGAACCTATGAACGTCAATGACTTGTCATTCATCATACGCAAAGTCTTTTGTTCAGGTTTTGCATTTGTAATAATTGTGTGAATGGGGAAATATTCGGAGAATTTTTCTATAATGGAAGCCATTAAATAATTGTACATATCAGCATCAATGATTATATAAGATATACCTGCAATCTCAAGATATCTTTCTGCTGATTCCGCATCGGAAACAGCAAAAATATTTTTTTCGCAAATACCGGCTTCAAGACATTTTTCAGTCAAATCCGAGACAGTCTTGACATCTTTTTGTATTAAAAGTACTGTGGTTTTGTTAATCATTTCTCTGCTAATTCCTCTATATTTGAAATATCGAACGAATGTTTGCAATCTTTATAACAAAAGTTGTAATATCCTCCAAATAATGTAGTTTAAAAAATTATGAATACGGGAATTAACTTAAAAGCAAAATGCAATTTTGTTGAGGTTTTCAAATATATAAAAAAACAGCCCCAAGTTTCCTTGAAGCTGTTTTAAATTTCTATGTGTATTAACAAAATTTGCGACTAAGCGATAATTTTGTCTACAACACCTGCGCCAACTGTACGTCCGCCTTCTCTGATAGCGAATCTCATACCTTGTTCGATAGCTACAGGAGCAATCAATTCAAC
>CALVEJ010000048.1 GCA_944326535.1 Candidatus Gastranaerophilales bacterium
ATGGCGACGTAGAAATCTTTGATTTCACAGGAGCATAGTTCGATTTTACGGACATTATCTCCATAATTTTTAACATATTTGTTTTCGGGTTTTCTCACCCCTTCGGGGTTCTCCCCTCTCAATAACAAGACATTTAGTCGAGTTTTGAATGGAGACCTTACTGCTGCTCAAAATCCGCTTTACAATTTATAAAAAAGCTTTTTAGACTCTTTTTAGTGACTTTCCCTTTTAGGCTATTTTGTTTGGCAGTATTTTACTAGAAAAATCAATAATTTTTACAGAATGATAAATTTTTGCTTTTTTAATTAATCTCATCTTTTGAGGTTTTAATTTGTACAATTGGTGTCTGTTTATAAAAGATTTAGATTTTTGATTCAAAACTCAGATTGTAAAATCTGAAAAGAAACATTAATGCGGATAGAAGCAATATTACTCCAAATATTATGAACGTATTTGCAATTCCAAAAAGCTGTGCAATAGATCCGGCGGCAAAATTGCTAATTGACGTTGCACCCATAAAACATACGGTGTAGATGCTCATTACTCTGCCTCTTTTGTCATCATCGATTACAGATTGTAAAAGTGTACTGTCTGAGGTAAATGATGATGTCATTCCAAAACCTACAAGAAACATTATTAAACACGCAGCGATTATTCTGCTGTTCAACCCTAAAACAATAAATCCGCAGCTCAAAAGAATTGATCCGAAACACAAAAGGTACTTTAACCCTTTTATCGTGGTTTTGGATGCCAGATAGATGGAGGCACTCAGTGCTCCTATACCGGCACTGCTCATTACATATCCCAGTACTCTGGCATCTGCATGAAGGATTTCTTTTGTGTAAACAGGCATAAGCATCGGATATGTTAAAGCAATAAAGCTGAAGACAGCAGAAAAAAGAAGCAGCGTAATAATTTTTTCAGAATGTGAAGAATATTCTAATCCCTCTTTTAAACCTTCTAAAAGAGTTTCATTTTTAACTTTTTCTGATTTTTTATCTTCAAATTTCATCATTGCAACAAGAAAAACACATGGCAGAATACAAAGAAAATTTATTGCAAAGCACCATCCCTCCCCGAATGCGGATATTAAAACTCCTGCAATTGCAGGACCAAGAAGGCGTGCAAGATTAAAACATGTTGAGTTTAACGAGAGCGCATTGCTCAAATCATTTTTGTCATCAACAAGCAAAACATAAGTTGATTGTCTAAGCGGTGCATCTATGGCAGCTACAATATTTAGAAATAAACCGAGTATAATAATATTCCAGATTCTGAGATGTCCGCTCAACGCAAGTGCAGCCATAAAAAATGCTTGAATGGCAAAAGATACTTGTATTAACATTAAAAGTTTGTGTCTGTTGAATTTATCTACAATAACTCCGGCAAACTGTGTTATTAAAAACAAGGGAATTGTGTTTAAAAACATGATTGTTCCCATCATAAACGGTGATTTTGTTATGTCATACACAACCCAGCTAATTGCAACATTTTGAATCCAAATACCGACTTGTGATGTTATCAGTCCGGGAAAAAACAGGCGAAAGTTCCGGTATTTAAGAGATCTGAAGGTTAATTGCAGCTTGTTCATTTTCTTTATCTCCACTTGCCGTAAACCACTCAATAAGCGGCCTTTTCTCTCCAAAAGAAAAATTATACCCTTGTTCAAAATCAGGATTTGTTAAAAATTCATAATAGTTTACTTTGCCATACCTATAATCATTTCTACTGTTTCCGGATCATAGTGTGAGAAGAATAAACTTTTTCCTGTATCGAGTGTTCTGATTTTTTGTATTTCTTCATCGGTCAATTTGAAATCAAAGATGTTAAAATTCTGTTCCATACGCTCTTTTTTTACGGATTTTGGTATTACAACGATGCCCTCCTGTGTAAGAAAGCGCAATGCTACCTGCGCTGACGACTTTTTGTATTTTTCGCCGATTGAGACAAGAATTTCGTTTTTAAACATATTGTTTTTTCCTTCGGCAAACGGACCCCAGGCCATAATTTGAGTATTGTACTGTTTCATTATTTCTCTTGCGGGGCGCTGCTGTTGGAATACATGAGTTTCTACCTGGTTTATCGCAGGTTGAATTTCACAGAAATGAGACAGGTCAATAAATCTGTCCGGATAAAAATTGCTTACGCCGATTGAGCGGGCTTTGCCTGTTTTGTAGGCTTTTTCCATTGCTCTGTATGTTCCGTAATAATCGCCGAATGGTTGATGAACAAGCAGCAAATCAACGTAATCTGTTTGGAGTTTTCTTAGTGATTCGTCAATTGAAGCAGCTGCTTTTTCTTCTCCGGCATTTGCAATCCAAACTTTGGTTACCAGAAAAATATCTTCTCTCTTTACACCGGAATTTTTAATGCCTTTTCCTACGCCTTCTTCATTGTAATAAGCTTGTGCTGTATCAATAAGCCTGTATCCGACGTCAAGCGCATCTGTTACACATCGTTCACATTCTTCGGAATCAACTTGAAAAACACCGTAACCCAAAATAGGCATTTCAATGCCGTTGTTTAATTTTATTGTTTCCATTTTATGCTCCCTTGATTAATGAATAAAGTTTGTGTATCCGACTTCTATCAACGGCGTAAGAATAGTGCGCAGAAATAACCCCACAGAATTTATGAAATGCTTTTATAACCCAAGCTGTATCCTTGTTCTGCAGGGATTAAAACATATGTTGTACGGTAATGAGAATATTATGTATACAAAGGGGCAGTATGTTGTTTCTTGTACGGATATTCCGGTATCAAGCAGGGTTGCGGAAGCTTCAACGGATGAACCGTTTGTTGTCCTTATTTTGGAACTTGCTTCAAATATAATTTCAAATCTTATTTTAGAAACAAAACTGCCGAAAGTTGTTGATACGGAGACCAAAGCACTGGCAATTTCAAATACGGATGAAGAACTGCTGGATGCATTTTATCGTCTTGCTTTGCTTTTGGATAAAAGTGAAGCAGAGCAGCAGATAATGTCATCAATTGTAATAAAAGAAATCTACTATAGATTGTTAACGGGACCGCTTGGTGCACAGCTTCAGCTGATTAATACAAAGGGTACACGTTCAAATCAGATTGCACAGGCTATTTCTATAATAAAAGAAAATTATAGTGAAAAACTCAATATGGATGAAGTTGCTCAATATGTGAACATGGCTCCGTCGTCGTTTTACAGGAATTTTAAAAAAGTTACACAAGTAAGCCCTCTGCAATATCAAAAACAATTGAAACTCTATGAGGCTCAAAGATTGATGCTGTCGGGAAACCATGATGCAGCAACGGCAGGTTACGAAGTCGGCTATGAAAGCCCGACACAGTTCAGCAGAGAATACAAAAAAATGTTTGGCAATCCCCCAAAAACTGATATCAAAAAATTGGCGGCAGTATAATAACCCATATTGTATTAATCATCAGATATGCTACAATGTTGACATAGATTGTCGGGTGTGATTATGCAGAAAAAATTGTCACTTGCCTTTATCTGGCACATGCATCAACCGGTTTATAAATCGGATCAGAACGGTATATTCCTAATGCCATGGGTTAGGCTCAGAGCGGTTAAAGATTACCTTGATATGCTGGTTTTGATGGACAAGTTCCCCGGCTTGAAGTTGAATTTCAATCTTGTTCCTATTCTTATTTCGTCAATATATGATTACGGCTATAATGATGCACATGATATATTTTCCAGACTCACAATCACTCCGGTTGAAGAGCTTACCGATGACGAAAAAGAGTTTATAATAAACCACTTTTTTGATGTGAATTATCAAAATATGGTTTTGCCGTATGAAGAATATAAAAAACTGTATGATAAAAGATTTAGAACCGCTGAATGCTCTGTCAATGATTTTTCATTGCAGGATTATTCCGATATAATGTCTTGGTTTAATCTTGTATGGTTTGATCCGATGTGGAGGGAAGAAAATCCTGAAATTGCGGCATTTTTTAATAAGAAAAACGGTGAATTTTCTCTCTCTGACAGAGAAAGGATTATAGAACTTCAGCGTGATATTATCAGAAGAATTATTCCGGCATACAAACAGTATCAGGACGACGGAAAAATAGAAATATCAACAAGTCCCTATTTTCATCCGATTCTTCCTTTGCTGCTGGATATGGATGATGCACAAAAAGCCAATCCAAATGCGCACTATCCTGATATAAAATCTGATATGAGCGCAGATGCTAGACTGAATGTGGAACTGGCGCTTGATGCATTTGAAAGTATATTCGGAAAAAGACCTTCCGGAATTTGGCCCTCAGAACAGTGTATAAGCGAAAAAACATTGCAGCTGCTAATAGAACAGGGTGTTAAATGGACGATATCGGATGAGGGAATACTTGAACAAACATTGAAAAAAGAGTTTGTACGAGATTTCAGAGGATATCTTGAAGATCCGTATGATTTGTGCCACAGCTACAAATACAGATACGACGGCAAACAGATAAATATTTTGTTCAGAGATGCGGTTATTCCGAATTTAATAGGGTTTGAATATCCTCACCATGATCCTGTAAAGGCAGCAAATGACTTGTATGACAGAATCAAAACCATACAAAGAAAACTGCAGAATTCTCCTGATCAAAAACATCTTTTGACAATAGCAATGGATGGAGAAAACTGCTGGGAAAATTATGCAAATGACGGACACGTATTTTTGGAAACCTTATACGGACTCATACAAAATGACAGCGCTCTTGAAACCGTAAAGGTCTCTGATTACACAGATGCTGTTAACAATATAGAACAGACAAAGTCTTCATTTGTATTAAAGCATATATGCCCGGGGTCTTGGATAAACAGGGATTTTCTGTTGTGGATTGGCGAACCTACAAAAAATCTTGCCTGGACATATATGAACAATGCAAGATGCGATCTTGTTGATTATCAAAGCAAACACCCTGATGACAAAAATCTTGAGATGGCGTGGCAGGAGCTTTTGGTCTGCCAAAGCAGCGACTGGTATTGGTGGTATGGAGAGCCGAATGATTCAGGCCAGGATGATATATTTGATCATTTATTCAGAGAGCATCTGAAAAATATGTATGAAATTATAAATAAACCGATACCTTCGTATTTGGAAAAGCCGTTAACCGAATTTTTTGAGGCTCACCCCAGATTTCCTAAAGCAATGATAGAAAACTTTGAGCTTTCAGGTCGGGATCTTCACGGAAAGTGGGAAAATTGCGGCTGTATTGATATTCCTGCTCCGCCTACAATGCAGGAAAGACGGTTTTTCAATAAAATATATTTCGGCAATGACAGGGATAATCTTTATCTGAGATTTGACATAAACAAATTCATACTTGAGCGTGATAACAGCTTCAAGGAATTTAATCAAATATACGTTTATTTTAAAAACGGCAGTAACCCGGAACTTTATGATGCACCGATTAGGGTTGCAAGTAAAACTGAGTCTGTCATTCCTTTTATAAAAGAACACTATAACAGTGAAATAAAACTTACACTTTTTAAAAACTATCATTTTGATGCACAGCTTGTACAAGCCGCCAGAGACAACCTTTGGGTGCTTCAAATACAAAACGGAATAGAATATGTATTTGAGGATTTTCTGGAGGTCAAAATTCCTTTTGATGATTTGAAAATAAAAGAAGGAGAAACGGTCGAGTTTTTTGTTATACAGGGACCAATGGGTGTTATAGATGATTTTTATCCTCAAAATGCCCTGCTGCCGGTGACGAGACCTGTTGGTGTTGCTTCAAACGTATAAAATGTTTAAATAATATTTGTAGTCTTAACAATTCTACAAAGAACCATGACAAAAAACTTCGGGTGCTATAATATGTATATGTCTATATTTTATTAATAGCGTGAACGGGGGACAGAAAAATTAAAGACAATATGCCTGATATCAATAGAAATACGGAAGGATTTAATACTCAATTGACAAATTTGAGCGCTCTTTCTGATGAGAAAGATAGGTTTAGTTCTTTGAGCTTTTCATCAATGCTTGCAAAAGCCAGTGTTCCTCCTTCTCATCGTATTGCTGCTGACAACTATATGGTTATCAAAAAAATCTACGGAACCCCTGTTGTAAAAAGCAGAATAAGCAACAAAGAAAGAGCTTTGCTTGGCAAATATGATTTTAATCAACTTGAATACACAACTATTAAACAAATAAACGAAGAACTTACCCTTCTCAAAAAATGGTCAATGTCTCTTGACGAAAACCTAAAAGAAGATTCAGACAAAATTATTGATATCAGACTAAAAGAACTCAAATATCTGGCAGCTTGCAGATATACTTTGATTACAAATGAAATTTACAACGGGTATATGGCGTTGGAAAAGTATTTTGAGGATATTTCCAAATATTCAATATAAACATTTGTAAACTTAGTTTTTATATATAGCAATTAATTAGCATCAGGTGTTTTTATTTATACAAGTGTGTGAAAAGGTAGGAAAAAATATGTCAAAAGTTTTATTTTTAGTCTCTCCAACATTGAACTCATTTGTGGACAAGAAAAAAGGTACTACAGGCAACAAAATTGACTGCGCATTAAAACATTTTTCAAATGCAGTTGTTTCAGATGTTCAAATAGCAGCGGTTGCCGGAGCTGCTGGTTTGATTGGTAAAGCTAATCTCAACAAGGCAGGTCTTGCACAGCAGTTTGCACAGGGCGGATTTGTTAATAAAGCAAAAGCAATATATAAAGCTGTTCCAAAACCCGTTAAAGCTGTAGCATTGGGTATTATTGGACTGAGCTTGCTTGTTCGTAATTATAACAAGGGTAAAATTGAACAAAAATATTTAGACAGAGCTCAATTTGTCGATAATACTTTTACTCTTGACGGTGAAAACAAAAAAGCAACTTCAAAAGACTTTAAAGCTTAATTAATTTTGATAATCTACAAAAAAGCAGATAGTTTATTCAAACTCTTTTATGTAAGTTTTTAGTTCAATACATCGTTCTAAAACATCATTATAAAGATCGTTCAGATAAAACTCTATCTGCTTTTTGTCTTTTAAAGAAAGATGTCTCAGGAAAAAGCTCTCTTCTATATTGCGCCAGAAGTAATTTTTAAAAGAGAGGGCTTTGTTGTATACAGAAATGTCGATATACCTTTTTGCTTCGCACAGATATACAAACAAGTCGCATGTCTGTGATTTTGCATCACTGATTCTTCCTATTACCAGATAGTCTTTTATCTTCGTGAGATGTTCAAGAATGATGGTATAAAACGGCAGGATTGTTTTCTTTTTTTGTAAAAGTGTTTTTTTGAAATATTGGATAGTTGTTTCATAACCCAGTTCAATAAGCTTTTCTCTTTCTTTTTGCGGCAGTGTAAATTGTACCGGCAAGATATGATCTGTATCGATTTTTATGTAATCAAACTTGTCTTTCGGCTGATATGTCTGCATGATATAATCCGTTGCAAAGTTTGACAATGTAGCAAATACCGCATTCAAATACTCGACGGAATTTTTTACATTCGGCCAGCATTTTGCACCCTCAAGACGAAATTCTATAATTCTGCAGTCTTCGGGACATAAAATATCATTTATTCTCCACATTGGCCAGCTTTTCATCATATCCCCGTCTATAAGAACTTTGTCTTTATATTCAAACGGCTCCAAAAGACCCGGAAGCGATGTGGATATTCTTACCGCCTGTGCGATTTCAAAATCCGGAGTTGTGTATTTTGAAAAAATATAGGGCTCACATCCGTTTATGTTGCTTGTTATTACAAAAAAATCTTTGTCTATATCCTTGAAAGTGACAGGAGGATTTTTGCCTTTTTCATAGTTTTCGCCGTAATACTTTTTCTCGATTCCTGTTCTGAGCCAGTTGAGGAAGTGTTCTCCTTTGCTAATGGCAAAGTTTTTTGCAAGATTGAGCTGGACATCTCTAAACAAATCAAAATTTACTTCATTGAACAATTCTTTAAACTCATCATATGTATAGTCCAGCGAGGCAAATGCCGCAAAAACAGCCCCTACTGATGAACCGGCAAATGACTTGATTTTTATGCCGACTTCTTTCATTGCTCTCAAAGCACCGAGATATGCCAGACCCCGTATAGCTCCTCCGCCGAATATACACAAATATTGTTTTGATTCAATTTCACTCACTGGTTTTTCCTTGCTATTCTGCTATTAAAGCATTCATTTCTGATTGTTTATACTACCCATATTACCTTTTTTTGAAGGAATTTTTATAAAAATTTTATTTCATGTCGTATTTTGCACTGCATTGTTTCATAACATATGTACAGAACTCTTTTGACGGTTTTTCCATTATTTTTTGACCGATATTGGCGGTTGATGATTGATGGGTTTTTACCGGTTCGGGACTTGTCCAATTTTTGTATAATTTGTATGAACCTGCAATTATTATCACAATCAGAATAACAACAACCCCATATTCGATTGCAGATTGTGCGGAAGACGGAAGGTCTCTCATCTTTTTCTCCTCATTTGCGGCTTTTATTTATTATACATTTTAATTTGCCTGTGTAAAACTATTTTTGGACAGCTTGTTTTATGGTATCCAGTATGTATCTGGCTCGGGCTGTATAACTATGGCTTTTTACAACATCCGCATAACCGATGATTGCGATTTTTTGTGCTATATCAGGATGTTTTAGATAGAATTGGGTTTTGTCTATCAGGTCATTAATGTCTTTATATGTTTCTAATTCTTTAGATACAATAAAGTTTTTGGTAATATCTTCCCTTTCGTCTGTCAGCAAAAAGCCTCTTGAAGCCAAAACTTCATAAACTCTGTAGTTTAATCCTGATTTTCCCTGTAATGTGATATTTATATTTACTTTCGAATTAAAATATACATCCGCAATTTCTTTTTCTGATTTCAAAAAGCCTCTGTATGCGCTTTTGTATGTATTTAATTCTTCTTCTGACAGGAGCTGTTTTTGTTCCATATCATCAAGACTTTGTAAAAAATGGTTTTCATAGCAGAAAATGTTTACCTTTTTGCCAAAGCTTTTTATTAATGCCGCAAGAATTTCTTGTCTTTTTTGTGTCAGAGGTCTGCCGACAAATGAAATATCAAGCGGTTTTTGCTCTTCTGCCCTGTAGGCTTTGTAGTTTACGGCAAGCGGCAGGTATTTTGCGCCTTTAATTTTTTCTGCGGCATCTTTATCCCAGAGAAATGTAAAAACATTACTCCTGTCTGCAGAAAGCTTTTTGTATTCTTCAAATAATTCAGGCTTGTTCAAATAAGCATATCTGCTGTCGGGTTCATCGGCAAAATAGTTTACCAGTTTGAATTTACCTTTGTTTTCGATTATGTAATCTATTATTTCCATTCTGCCCTGCAGGAGAAAACCGTAATTGTATCCAAAAATAATATCAGGTTTAAATCGTTCAATATCGGCGATTTGCAGGTCATTAAGCTCTTTTGTCAGAATATAACATCCGTTTGCCCTGAAACCGGAGGCAAAACCCTTTGAGACAAACTTTTCTGTATAGTTTTTGTTTGTTATCAAAAGTATTTTATACATCAAAAACTTCCTTTGTCTTTTCTAATATTTTTTTTGCCCCGACGGTATGTGAAAACTCAGCTATGATTATTTTTCTGAGCCTTTTTGCAATATCAATTCTTAAACCTTCATTTTTCAGATAGAAGTCTGTTTTTTTTACCATATCATCAAAATTTGTGTAATAGATGAAATCATTTTTGAAATAGTCTGTGCCCTCTTGCCGAAAGTCGCTTATCAAAAATGTTTCACACGCCATGGTTTGAAATGTTCTGTAGTTTAATGAAGAAATACCCTGTTCATTAAAGTTGATAACTATTCTTGCTTTATTTATGACATTTGCCATATCTTTTTCATTGTCAATAAAATGCTGATAAGCCCTTTTAATAAAGTGCTTGTCTTGTTCTTTAAGCCTGTCCAAGGCATCTTTATAGTGTTTTTCTATTGCAAACCATCCAAATCTATAATTGGGCAGTGATTTTATAAGTGACAAAAATGTATTCAGTCTGTAATCCGTGTCTAATCGACCGGTAAATATTATATCAAACTCTTTTTTGGAGTTTTGATTTTTGTAAATATCTGTATTAACAAAATGCGGAAGATAAAACAAGTTTTTTATATCGTTATTTTTTTTGCATAGTTCCTTATCCCAATAAAAAGTTAGTGAATTGCTTTTTTTGAGATAGGAGTAATATTCTTTCCAGTCAGCGCCGGCATGATTGTCATCAATAACATCCGAAAAGTAATTTATGCACCGCACATCGATTTTATTTCTTTGGCAGAACTCTATTGCCCCGTAATCATACCCCAGAATTGTATCATAATTTTTTATATCCGATATGGTTTCATCTTCTTTGAGGACATCAATAGTATCTGTTTTTACGGATAAAGCATTCAATCCGTCTTTTATACTTGATATAGTAAGCCGTCCTCCGATACTTTGGGGCATTATAACCAATATTTTTTGCATCAAAATACCTTTCTTTATCTAATATTACCATATCTAAAAAATACAAAAGCAACTTGCCGGCTCATTGTTATCCTGAAATTGTTATAACGAATGAAGAATATTTTGTTATTGATTTGATACGAATATAATCCGATGAATATTGATATTGTACGGACTTTAGAACAATATAAATTTTCAAAACTTTACAAATATACAATATATTAAGAAGTGTAAAAGCAGTATGCTAAATCCCAAAAGGCAGAGAACATAAGCTTTTGTATAAGTTAATAGAAGAAATACTTTATTAGGATTATATTAAACAGCTGGAATTATGGGTATTATTAATATAGGGGTTTCCTCAATTGTTTATACTTAATACAATATGGAGTTGCAGAATGCTTATACAAAGTAACGGCAAAAAATACGGTTTTTCTCTTGCAGAAGCGTTGATAACAATTTTGATAATCGGACTGGTTGCCATTTTGTCTGTTCCGTTGTGCAAAAAACTTGTAAAAAAAGACAATAATCCGAATAAAGGTGTGTGGATGGCTAC
Source organism: Candidatus Gastranaerophilales bacterium (assembly GCA_944326535.1). Taxonomy (GTDB): domain Bacteria; phylum Cyanobacteriota; class Vampirovibrionia; order Gastranaerophilales; family Gastranaerophilaceae; genus Limenecus. Next base: position 10,981 of record CALVEJ010000048.1, read on the forward strand.
TCGAGATAGCAAAGGGGATGCTGTTTATTGGACAACCGGAATGGGAAACAAGGATAATCCTGATAAATGGACAAAGTGCAAGACACAATGTACAATAAACGGAGAGTTAGTCGATGACTGTTGTGTCTTTGATTCTCCATTGAATGTAAGAAATTTTTCTCTTACTGCTGTTGGCGGCGGTGGAGGTGGTGCTGGAGCCAATGTTGAATTGAAGAAATTTACGAGCAGTTTTAGAGTTGACAATCCCGGATATTACAGAATGCTGGCAATAGGCGGTGGCGGAGCCGGTTCTTTGTGGAATTGTGATCGTTCTTGGCTTGAAAACGCAGGCGGCGGTGGCACAGGCGGCTTGGGTTATGCGGAATTTACACTTGGTGATGATGCAAAGTATATTTATTACACTGTCGGTAACGGAGGAACGAATTGTGATTATCACGGTTCAGCTGGTTCTGATTCTTATATTACCATTCAATATGCAAACGGAAGCAGCGAGGAGCTGATTAGAGCTGCAGGCGGCGGAGGCGGCGAAGGTCGTTGGAAAACAACGTTGGGTCTGAGTTGTAATAATGATCTTGGCGGTGGCGGATCAGGAGGATCTGTTACCATTAATTCAAAGGGTACAAACAAACAGACAACAACAAAAAATGGCTGTTCAAGCTGTAAAAATACAGCGACTCCAGCCATCCTTGATTCGGATGTTAGCAAAAATGTAAACGAAAAAATCGGCTATAAAGCCATTCTTTCTACAGGGACCTCTGCTCAGGCAGGAACGGGCGGATTGCCGCACAATCACAAATCAGTAGTTGCTTCTAAGTGTAGCGGAAAAAATGGTCTAATTGCTGTTACTTCTAAAATGGTCGAAGCCGGAGCCGGCGGCGAGGCAGGAAATGCAAGTTCCGAATTTATCCCGAAATTTGATTCTGGACAGGTTATTATATATATAGGCAAAGGTGGTAAGGGAGGAGTTTCCGGAACTAAAGTTCAAAATGAAGAAGCCAATGATACACTCGGAGTAGACGGAGAAGATACCTATGTCGGATCAAAAGTATATTCCGGCGGCAGTGGTGGCTCTCACAAAAATACTGTTTCCGAAACATCCACTCCGGGCGGTAATGGAATGGCATCAGTAGTACAAACCAGGACATCACCGACTGTCATATACGGAGGATTGTCAGACAAAGACGGAAATCTTAATACAAGTAGAGATGTGGACGGTGAAAAAGCAGAAGGATACGGTGCCGGTGGCGGCGGTGGCGGCATACTAGTTGACAGGGAAAAATCTGAAATAGAAGCAGGCAATGGCGGCGATGGTGCTCCTGGATATGTCGAAATTAAATGGTAAAAAATGTTGATTGGAGATTTTATGATTGAACTAAAAAATAAAGAAATGAACGCTTTTTCTCTGGCCGAGGTTCTTATTACCCTGCTTATTGTTATGATATTAAGCTTGGCATCGATACCGGTTATTACAAAAAAGCAAAAAACACCCACAGAGCCTCATGGTAAATGGATGTGTACGCTAAATGCTGATGGTGAACATGTTGTATGGGAAACCGGCGACAATAATATGAACGATGCTGATTTGTGGGAATCAACGAATAAGGGCTTTTGCGAGTTTAAAATTCCCAAAAATGCAAGAAACTTTGCAATAACTGCAGCCGGCGGCGGCGGTGGCGGTGCAGGTGCACAAAAAAAATACAAAACCTGGAGCGGTAATCGAACCATATATTTTGACGATGACGGAAAAATGGCAGGTACATACAGAATGGTTGCAATTGCTGCAGGCGGTTCCGGCGGGTACTCAAATTGCGACCTTCGTGCAGCTTTGGGTGGTGCCAATATAAGTGATGAAGGGGATGGTTTGTTTGGTGCAGCCGGCGGTGGTGGTGCCGGTGGTGCGGGATATGCCGAATATGTTGTAGATGAAAATACCAGGGCTTTGGTTCTTGTTCAGGGAGCAGCTGTCTCTACGCCCGGAACTAAGAATTATACAGAAATTGGCTGGGGAGTAGAAGGTAACCCTTCATATATCCAGAGAGTGTATCCTAACAGCAATGGTATAGATGTTTCAGAAAATATTATTTATGCAAACGGCGGCGGCGGCGGCGGTACAATGTGGCATACCTGTGATAATAATAAAAATAATGCAACCGGAGGTGCTGTTGGTACGGTAAGTTTTAACGGCAGCGGAAAATATATAAATAAATTAAGTACGCCATCCCAAATTGTTGCATCAAAAGGTTTAGAAAAATGCAGCTCATATTCCGGTATTGGCTGCGGTGTTTATTCTTCTGATAAAAATTGCGATTGCGGCGGTGATATTGCGACATATTCTCTGTCTAGAGTAAATAGTATGCTGGGTAAAAAATTAATATATACTGATGATCAAGATAACGCTCCCGGTAAAGGCGGAAGCACAGGCTCCAGCCGTGAAAAGAAATGTAAAGAATGGCTGGCATATTGTGCTGGCAATTCTACAACGCAAGCGGATATAGGCAGAGTTACGGCAAGTAATGCAGGATATGTCGCAGTTACTACATATGAAGTTCTTCCGGGACAAGGTGGAAGTGCTGCAGAAGGACAGTCCAATGTATTCAAGGCGTCTTTTGATAATACTAAGTCTTTGAAAATTACAATTGGGGCTGGTGGAGCTGGTGGCAAGGCTGCGGATTATGATGAATCAACTCAAACAGTTAAGCAAAGTGCCGGTAACGGAAGCAGAGGCGGCGATACTACTATTGGAAACGGATTGCTCAGATTTATTGGTGGTTCAGGTGGTGTTGCAGGCACAAATGATGCAAAAATTGCAGGCTTTGGAAAAATTGCCGGTGTAGATGGCGAACAAGCACCAATTAACAATTCCAAAAGACTGGTTCCAACAGGACTTAATATGGAAAAAAGAGCTCTCTACCAGAAAGGCTGGGGAGGTATGGCTCATGAAGAGGAATATGAAAATGGTGAAAAAATAAGTCCAGATGGAGGTACTAGTATTTTCTACGGTGCAGGCGGCGGCGGCGGCGGTATAGACGCAAACGGGAAGCTTGGCAAAGGCGGAAATGGCTCACCCGGTTTTGTGATGATTGAGTGGTAGCTTATATTCCTGTCATTCTGAGGATAAAGTCCGGATAATCTAAAAAACAAAAAATCTTTCGGTCATTTTATACCCTCAGGATGACGACTCCACTGTATTTTGAGCGGATTTTGCGGGCACAAGGCTGACCTTGCTAACGAAAACAATACTATTTATGAGCGCCAATAATCAAAGAGGGCAAAGCGAAGAACCTAAATGCAAAAAGGAGCAATAATGATAATAAAAAACAAAAAATTTGGTTTTACTCTTGCAGAAGCATTGATGGCACTGCTTGTAATATCGCTGATAACAATTGCATCAATACCTGTTATAACAAAGAAAAAAAGAATGGTAGAATCATCTGTTCATGGCAAATGGATGTGTACTATAGATGATGATGGAGACCATATAGTCTATGGATCTGAATCCAATCCTTCTGGCTGGGTAAAATCCGGTTCAAAATGCCGGTTTCTTGTACCCAGAGATGCGAGAGCCTTTACTGTATCTGCCATAGGCGGAGGAGGCGGAGGCGCAGGTTCAAGTCTTGAAAATGAACGTTACAACGGAAGCAGCGGCGGTTTTGATGTCAGAAAATACGGCAGATATAAATTCTATGCTATAGGAGGCGGCGGTCAGGGCGGCGGCTGGAATTGTACAGCTAAGAAAAAAAAATGGGGCTGGGGCGGAGCTGCGGGCGGAGTCGGCTACGGCTCAATTGATATAGGCGAAGATATAATATATGTCAGAATGGTAGAAGGTGCGGGCGGCTCAGGGGGCAGTTGGTCCGGCGGCGGCGGTGGTGATACTGTAATTACGGCTGTTTATACTAACAGAGAAGAAGAAATTATTCGTGCGGGCGGCGGCTATGGCGGACCTAAAAGAGAGCGTGCAATTGGGGGCGATAATAGCTGTGAAACAAACAAGGACGGTCCGGCGCCTTCGCAAGGTGATGTTGTTTTTTCTAATAATGTAATTTCTCCCAAAAAAGCAAATACTTCATCTTCGAATGGACAAAAAGATGATTATTCGTACATTGGTGACAGTGCGGCGAGGTCAATTGAAAACTTTTTTGGTCATAGTTTGAACATTTTGGAAACATTAACCGGTAGAGGCGGGTCACCTAAGCATAAAGATAGTGGTAATGAAGGATTTAAGGGAGAAGCCGGTATGGTTGTTGAGGTTACTTATGCTGGACATGGCGGAAAGGCGGCACCGGATCCTGTTGTCAGCAAATTTTTCCCTTCTTTTAATAAACGCAGGTTTGATGTCATAATTGGACAGGGTGGAAAAGGCGGAGCAAAAGGACAATCAGGCAGTGACGGAACAGAAACAAAAGTAGGAGATTTCCTTACCGTATATGGTGGTGAGGGAGGCGAAATATACAATACTACTTCCATACAGATGACTTCCAAGGGAACATATCAGGGCGATAATGGCGAAGAAGGCTCTTTATACATAAAAGGTTATAATTCATCTGTGCCAAAGGGCGGATATGTTTCCGGCAATAATTCTGCTAATGGTGAAGATGCTACATATTACGGTTCCGGCGGCGGTGGTGCCGGTGTAAAAGGATCAACATTCGGTTCTGGCGGTGACGGTGCTCCGGGGTTTGTTATTATCGAATGGTAAAACCTAAAATAAAAAGATATCATATGAACTCCATATGATAAATATAGCTTATGTGCCTGTTTGAATTTCAAACAGGCTTTTTTATAGATTCTTTGCGCTTCGTTCAGAATGACGTGAAGTTGTCATCCTGAGGCTTCTGCCGAAGGATCTTTATTTTTTATATTTTTCAGACTTTATCTTTAGAATGACGAGAGGTGTTCTTTATTTCTTTAAAAATAAAAAAAACCGCCTTGATTTCAAAGCGGCTTAATAAGTGTTCTTTTCTCCTGTTTTTATTCTTTTCTGCTCTGGCTTCCGCTGGCGCAGCTTCTTCT
>CALVEJ010000049.1 GCA_944326535.1 Candidatus Gastranaerophilales bacterium
GATAACATATGTTATCCCTTTTTTAATATATGAATGGTGAGGGCTTTAATCCGTCTTTGGCGGGTTCAGCGGATTTTACGTAAGAGTGTAGTCGAGCCCGCCCAGCCGATGGCAGGCGAAGGGCGAGCGAACTCGAGAATGTGAGGGCAAAATTTGCGACAACGAAGTGAAGCAAATTACTTGCCCGAGAGACAGTAAAATTCAAGACACAAGTCCAGCTGTTGACACCATAAAAATAAAGCGGCTTTAATGCCGCTTTTATTTTGTAAACTATTTGTTGGGTAAGTATGTCAGACTTGCAAATTTTGTCATAAATTGTTCCCCACCCTAACCCTCCCCGAGTTGGGGAGGGAATTTACACTCCGGATTCAATACTATATTGGAAAGGTTATATTGCAAAACTCCTTCCCCGGCTTGGGGAAGGTTGGGATGGGGAGGGGGCTGACATTTTCAAATCGGGATGGAAAAAATATTCAAATCAGCAAAGTAATTTATAGATCCTTCGGATTTCTTTCTCAGGATGATGAGTAAAATTCGCCTTCAGTATGACAACTCTACGTCATTCTGAGGCTTTAGCCGAAGAATCTAAGTTTTGAAAAGATTCTTCAGTCGTTTTACTCCTTCAGAATGACGACAAGTATGTTTGCCTTTCCCGTCATTTTAAGGTTTTGGACAGTTCGTAATTTTAGCAGCTTATTTCCGGTTCTATTTCAAAAAATCTGTTCCATGGATAAGAGTATTCAGGTCTTGCAAAATCGTATTCAAGATATTTTTTGACTGTTTCTTCATACGGTTCCATTTCTTTTTGAAGCTGGGAAACAGAAATTTCCTGCAAATAGGACTTTAATTTTTTCCTTACATTTGCCTGATAAGCCCAATCATCCAGAAATCTCACCGCCTGAACTTTCTTAAAAGCATTCAAATTTATATCTTTTGCAAGATATTTTACAATAGCACAACATAGAGCGCTTCCCAGCGTATTACCTGTGGTGTTCCATCCCGCAAAGCCAAGAAAATTATTGAAATTTAACCGGTTTTTCAACAATTGATTTACAAAATCATTATCCGCTCCGTTAGCATTTCTTATATCCGCAACGAGATACGGTTTTTCCGGCAATTTCAACTCACCTTTAAACCCTTCAACATCAACACCCATCACAAGTTCGCCTTGTTCTTGTTTAAAATTGTTCACAAGGAGAATAATATCAGCATCTTCTTCATGCTCGCAGAACTCTGCACCGGTCAACTCTATCTGGCTTCTAACCGATTCAAAAACAGATACATCCTCATATCTTGAGATTTTATCCGTATACTCCGGTTCCGTATATACAGGGGCTATTTTTATTTTTTTGCCATATGAGTCAAAAACGGCTCTGCTCAAAAGACTCAGAGGGATTTCATCAGCACCCGTTTTTATCAGCGCATTGAGTTTGTTGGCAATGATATGAATTTCAAGAACTTTTGCCTCAGCAACATTCAAGCCGAATTCCGCACAGTCATCTTTTGAATATACAAGAGTGTTAAGAAAATGTTCCTGTGACCATTTTATGTATAATTTGTTTATTTCAAAGTTTCTGTTTCTTGTTTTGAGATAATCATCAAGTATCTCTGACGGAATATCAATATCGGCTTTTCCGTTTTTGTGATAATCGTATGAATATTTAAAAATCTTTTTCCCGTACAGGCTCCAGTATTCTTTTTCCTCTTCATTAATATTATTGTTGGAAATACGCATAATACTGGAAAATGCATATACCTGAGCATGTTTTTTCTGCAAAATTTCTTTGAGCCTGTTTATTCTGTTTTTTATAGTTTCAAAAGAGTCATTGCAGCGCCTTGACGGGACAAGACCGCCATATGCAATCGTATCGAGAGCAACAACAACTTTGTCAATCTGTGAAAGGTTCTCAAGCCAGTTTAAAATCCCGTTTATATCAGCAGTTTTTGTCAAATCACCGAGAAGATTTTTATCCGGAAGAAAGATATTTATCTCTTCATCAATGTCCGCAATTTGTTTTGCGAGGCTGTAGCAAACCGGTCTGTTGTCAATCGGAACAAAAGCAATATTCATAACAAACTACTCTGCCGCCTTTGTTGTAAACTGATTTGAACGGGTAATACCGACTTTTCCTGAGCGGACAAGTTCTCTTATGCCGATAGGTCTCAAAAGCTCTATAAGCGAGCGTATTTGACGTTCATCACCCAAAGCCTGAAGTGTATAGGTTCTTGGAGTAACATCAATAATTTTTGCATTAAAGATTTCTGCAATCCTTAAAATTTCTGACCTATCTTCATCTTTGGCAACAACTTTGCATAGTATAAGCTCACGTTCTATAGATTCAACATCACCCAGATCAACAACTTTTAGCACGGGAATGAGCCTGTTCAATTGTTTTGTAATCTGTTCAATGACATCTGCATCGCCGCCAGACGTTTCTATTGTAATCCTTGCATAACCTTTTTCGCTTGTCTGTGCGGCAGTAATACTTTCTATGCTGTATCCTCTGCCCGAGAACAAACCGCTCACACGGGAAACAATACCTGCTTCATCTTTCACAAGAACCGAGATTATATGATTTTTATTTTGCATTTTTCACCTTTTTAATTAATAGGACAATCGTTTGAAAGAAGAACCTTGTTCAACGGATTACCTGCAAGAACCCAGGGATAAACCATTTCGCATTCTTCCACCACAACATCAATAAATACAGGTTCCCTGCATTCAATTGCTTCTTTGAGTACGGGAACAATTTCATCTTCTTTTGTTATACGGAAACCTCTTGCACCGTATGCCTCAGCGACTTTAACAAAATCCGGACCGGAAATTTTTGTCTGAGAATAGTGCTTGTGATAAAGTTTTTCCTGCCATTGGCGAACCATACCGAGATAACCGTTGTTTATAATAACATTGATAACAGGTATATTGTAAGCAACACAAGTTGCGAGTTCCTGAATATTCATCTGAATGCTGCCGTCTCCGGCTATGTTAATAACCGTTTTGTCTTTGCAGGCAACAGATGCTCCCATTGCGGCAGGAAAGCCAAAACCCATTGTACCGAGTCCGCCAGATGTAATAAATCTGCGGGGTTTATCAAATTTGCAAAGCTGTGCAGCCCACATCTGATGCTGCCCAACCTCTGTAGTAATAATCGGGTCAAAATCCTTTATGTAGTCATACAGTCTTTGGATTACCGTAACAGCACTCAGTTTTTCCGTGGGATGTTCAAGCGCAGGTCTCCTTTTTTTCCATTCATGTATTTGTTCAAGCCAGGATTGTTTAACCTCATAATTTATTTCGTAATTATTCGAGTCAAATTCCTCAAGCATTGATTTCATAACATTTTTTGCATCGCCGATTATCGGAATATCAATTTTTACATTCTTATTGATAGAACACGGATCAATATCAACATGAATAATCTGTGCATCTTTTGCAAAACGCTTCAGGCATCCGGTAATCCTGTCATTAAATCTTGTACCTATTGCAAAAAGCACATCGCAGTTTGTTACTGCAAAATTTGCCCAGAAGTTTCCATGCATGCCGAGCATTCCAAGTGATTTTAAATCTGTTTCCGGAAAAACACCTTTGCCCATCAGAGTATTGGTAACAGGAATATTGAGTTTTTCCGACAGCTGTTTAAGTTCTTCTGTTGCTTCTGATGCAACAATACCGCCGCCGGCAAGTATAACCGGTCTTTCCGCATCACACAACAACTCAAGCGCTTTTGAAACCTGTTTCGGGTGTCCGTTGTAATTCGGATTGTATCCCGGCAGTTTAACTGTTTCCGGCCATTCAAATTCACAGCTTGAACTCAATATATCCTTTGGCATATCAACGACAACAGGACCCGGTTTGCCTGTAGTTGCTATATGAAAAGCTTCTTTTATAATTCTTGAAAGATCTTTTACATCTTTTACCAGATAGTTATGTTTACAGCAAGGGCGTGTAATACCGATTATATCCGCCTCCTGAAAAGCATCGTTGCCTATCTGGTTTACACCGACCTGACCCGTAAAAACAACAAGCGGATAGCCGTCATAGTATGCATTTGCAATCCCTGTAATGGCATTTGTTGCTCCCGGACCTGATGTTACCAGTGCAACACCCGGTTTTCCCGACACTCTTGCATAGCCTTCCGCAGCATGTATAGCTGCCTGCTCGTGTCTGACAAGATAGTGTTTTATAAAGTCACAGTTGTACAGTGCTTCATATATACTCAAAATAACACCGCCCGGATAGCCGAAAATTTCGCTTACTCCCTCTTTTCTCAAGCATTCAAGAAAAATTTGCGCTCCAGTTAGTTTTTTTGTTTCTGTTTCAGTAGTCGTCATGTAATTAAAATACTCCAAAAATTATATTCAGATAGAATATTTTAGCATTTTTTATGATTTTTTCCAAAAAAATAGCGGAATTTAATGAATTTTTTATAAATTTATTACTTTTTTATAAAAAACAGACCGAATTTTTAAAATTCGGTCTGTTGAATATTTATTTCTAACGGTTGCAGCTTTCAGGTCTTTCACTTCTGAAAGCCCTTCAAGCTTTCACACAAGTTTATGCTTCTCCGCCTGTCAAATCAAAGATTTGTTCGTTCAGGTAATTACATTACCTTCACAACGGCGGTTTCTAACGGTTGCAGCTTTCAGGTCTTTCACTTCTGAAAGCCCTTCAAGCTTTCACACAAGTTTATGCTTCTCCGCCTGTCAAATCAAAGATTTGTTCGTTCAGGTAATTACATTACCTTCACAACGGCGGTTTCTAACGGTTGCAGCTTTCAGGTCTTTCACTTCTGAAAGCCCTTCAAGCTTTCACACAAGTTTATGCTTTGCAGCAGGCAAGTCCTGCCTGGTCTTTGAGCATAGCTGCTTTGTCTGTGTGTTCCCACGGAACATCAATATCAGTACGTCCCATATGTCCGTATGCAGCGAGAAGCTGATAGAACTTACCGCCGTTTTTAGCCGGCAAACCTCTGAGGTCAAACTGTTTGATTATAGCAGCAGGTCTAAGGTCAAAATTCTTTTTGACGAGTGCTGAAATTTCATCATCAGAGATTACTCCGGTACCGAATGTGTCAACCATAACAGAAACCGGTTCTGCCACACCGATTGCATATGCAAGTTCAACTTCACATTTTTGAGCCAAACCTGCAGCAACAACATTCTTTGCAACATAGCGTGAAGCATAAGCAGCAGAGCGGTCAACTTTTGTCGGATCTTTACCTGAGAATGCACCGCCGCCGTGACGGGAGTATCCGCCGTATGTATCAACAATAATTTTTCTTCCGGTAAGACCTGCATCTCCCTGCGGACCGCCGATAACAAATCTTCCTGAAGGGTTAATAAGATATTTTGTGTTTTCATCAGGTTTGATTGAGCAGCTTTCAAATACAGGTTCGATTACTTTTTCAATCAAATCTTGTCTTATGATTTCCTGAACTTCTTTGTTGTCAGAAACGCCTTTGATTTCAGGGTCATGCTGTGTTGAAAGAACAATTGTATCAATTCTTGAAGGTCTTCCTTCAACATATTCAACAGTAACCTGAGACTTTCCGTCCGGTCTCAAATATCCGAGAGAACCGTTTTTTCTGACCTGAGCAAGCCTGTATGCCAATTTGTGAGCCAGGCTGATAGGCAAAGGCATAAGCTCAGGTGTTTCATCACACGCAAAGCCGAACATGATACCCTGGTCGCCTGCTCCCACTTCTTCTGTCTCGCTAGAAGAAGTATCTGCATTGTCGCTTCTTGTTTCAAGTGCTTTGTTTACACCGCCTGCAATGTCTGTAGACTGTTCGTCTATAGATGTAAGAACCGCACAGTTTTTGTAATCAAAACCGCCGCCTTCCGCACCGGCATAACCGATATTTTTGATAGTATTTCTTACCACTGCGGGGATATCCACGTAGCAGTCGGATGTGATTTCGCCGCAGACAAGAGCCATACCTGTTGTCACTGTAGTTTCAGCAGCAACTCTTGAACTTTTGTCCTTTGTAAGAAATTCATCCAGAATTGCATCAGAAATCTGGTCGCACACTTTATCAGGGTGACCTTCCGTAACTGATTCCGATGTAAAAAGAAATCTTTTTGATGTCATTTTGTTATATTCCCTTTCATAATTCACCCGGGTGACTCTCCGGGATTACAAACATAGTAAAACAAAGGAAAAACAAGGTCAAATGTAGGTTTACATAGCTTAATCAATTGTAAAATTGACGGATTTTTTGCAGCCAAACATAAAAATGTGCATTAGATTGTAATGCACATTTTTTGTTATTTTATTCTTTAAAATTTATTTTATTTCCAAAATAAAACCGCCGTTGTCAGCATTTTGAATTGCATTTTCATTCATTTTTGCTCTTAGATTTTTAATATATTTGTATACATAGTCTCTTGGCAAATCCAAGACCTGAGCAAGTTCTTTTGCATAAACAATACTGTTTTTGTGATTAATAAAATGTTCAAAAACAGCCTGTTCTCTTGGTGTAAGGTTCTTTTTGAAAGAAATTTGAATATCATCAAGAACAGGAGCAATTTGTTTTTTTGAAGGTTCTTTCGCCGCAGATTTTTTTGCTGCTGCAGGAGATTTTGTTTCAATTTTTGCAGCTTTCTTTTCATTGAGTTTTTTTCTTGCTGTTCTTTCCGCTTTTTCAAGAGACAATTCTTTTTCTCTTTCAAAAGACTGTTGAGCAAGCGCTCCGATTTTTTCAACTTTTACATTGTTTTTTGAAACAGAAGGCTCCTCAACAGAGACATATCTGACCTCTGAAGAGTGGTGCTTATACACCATATCAACCATATCATTTGTTTCTTTTTCTTCCGAAATTACTTTTCCCAATCTCTTTGCATATTCCTCTAAGGTAATTTTCTCCAAAGAACTTCTCCACTGTTTAATTTCTTCTTTGGTCAAATAATCCGGCATGTTAATAAATCTCCTTGACTTAAATCTTCAACTGTCTAATTCCTTATCGTCCGAAAACGTAAGACCATTTTTACGTTTTTCTTTATAATTTCTATTCTTAATATACGGATTCAAGGTACCTCTAATCTATCATGAAAAACTAACAAAAATCTAATAAAAAACTTGAAATATGTAGCAATTTTTACAAATATATATTTTATATTTTATTTTGCATTACAATTTTGAACTTATAATCTAATCGGATTTGGTTTTTCTATCTGCCAAGAAGCTGATTTTTTGTTATTTCTCTTGCAATTTTGTCCTGTTCAAGAATTTCTTCAAGCGACGGATTTGAAATATTTTTGTGGTCATTCATTATTTTGTTTGTAATTTCGTAAATATCCCACAGAGAAATTTTGTTTTCCAGAAACATATAAACTGCTTCTTCATTTGCCGCATTCATCACAACGGGAAGCGTTCCGCCCTCCCTGCCTGCCGCAAAAGCCAATTTGAGGCAAGGAAATTTCTCAAAATCGGGTTCTTCAAAATCCAGTCTTCCCGCTTTTACAAAATCAAAACTTCTTGTTTCTATACCTTCAAATCTGTTCGGGTATGTCAAAGTATACTGTATCGGTATGTGCATTGAAGGAAAACCGAGTTGTGCAATTACACTGCCGTCAGCATATTCAACCGCACTGTGTACAATACTTTGAGGGTGTACGACAACCTGAATTTTTTCATACGGCATATCAAAAAGATGGTGTGCCTCTATAACTTCCAGCCCTTTGTTCATCAAAGTTGCAGAGTCAATTGTGATTTTTTTACCCATGTTCCATCTGGGGTGGTGAAGAGTTTCTTCTACCGTGGCATTTTTTATATCATCTATTGATTTTGTTCTGAACGGTCCGCCGGAAGCAGTGATTATAAGTTTTTCAACTTCGTTTCTGTTTGAAAGACACTGGTGGATTGCACCGTGTTCAGAATCTACGGGCAGAATTTTTACATTTTTTTCTCTTGCTCTTCTCATTACTATATCACCTGCCATAACAAGAGTTTCTTTGTTTGCAAGTGCAACATCAATGCCGTTTTCAATGGCGGCAAGAGTCGGTTTCAGACCGGTTTTTCCTGAGACAGAAACAAGAATTCTTTCGTTTGTTCTGTCAGATGCTATGTCAATCAGTCCTTTGTCTCCAAAAAGAAAATTTATTTTCGGAAATTCTTTTTGCAGTTTTATTGCATTTTGTTCTGATTTTACACATACATTTTTTGGTTTTACCAGTTCAATTTGTTTTTTGAGTTCTTCTATATTGTCTCCGCCTGTTAGGGAAACTACTTCAAAAAAACCGGGCATGTTTTGAATTACTTCAATTGCCTGTCTGCCTATTGAACCTGTTGAACCGATGATTGAGATTTTCATAATTATTCCTGATTGAGTTTTGTTTCAAATTATCTAATCTAGTATCGCAGTTGCTGCCGGCTGACCGCAGCCAGCATTTGCTCACCTTTTCAATGTGTCACTCAAAAAATTCGTTCACGTCTTCCTCTCATAAAACCTGACTTTTAGTCAGCTTTTATTCGGCAGAGTGCTCCTTATTACGAATTTTTCTCGAACACTTTTTAATTATATCCGCAATTCTTTTGCTTGCCAGTCCGTCTCCATACGGGTTTATCGCTTCTGACATTTTTTTGTATTCTTCTTCGTTATCAAGAAGTTTTTGTGTTTCTTCAACAATTCTGTTTTTGTCTGTTCCAACAAGTTTCACTGTACCGTATTCAACGGCTTCCGGTCTTTCTGTTGTAGAACGAAGAACAAGAACCGGCTTACCCAAAGAAGGAGCTTCTTCCTGAACACCGCCTGAGTCTGTCAAAATTATATGAGAATGTTTCATCAGTGTTGAAAACGGAGCATACTCCATCGGTTCAATAAGATGAATTCGCTCTTTTCCGCCGAGAATTTCATGAACGGGTTTTTGGACATTAGGATTGAGGTGTACGGGATATACAACCTGAATGTCTTTGTTCTTTTCAACAAGCTCCAAAACTGCCTGACAAATATTTCTGATGGGTTCTCCAAAATTCTCTCTTCTGTGAGAAGTCAAAAGAATTGTTTTCAATTCGGGATTTAGTCCTATATAGCTCAAATCGGCACTGTTATTTTCTACCGTATGCAAAAGAGCATCGATTACAGTATTACCCGTTTTGTAAATATGTGTTTGAGGAATGGCAGATTTTATCAGGTTTTGAACGCTTGTGTCTGTAGGTGCAAAATGATATGTGCAAACTGCATCGGCAAAAACTCTGTTAATTTCTTCAGGAAAAGGATAATATTTGTCAAAAGTTCTCAAGCCGGCTTCCACATGACCTACGGGAACTTTGGCATAAAAAGCTGATAATGCGGCAGCCATAGATGTTGTCGTATCTCCGTGAACAAGAACAATATCAGGTTTGCTTTCTTCAATAACATCTTTTATCAGCATCAGGACTTCTGCTGTTATTGTCCACAAATCCTGATTGGGTTTCATTATATTCAAGTCAAAATCCGGTTTTATATCAAACAATTTCAGCACCTGATCGAGCATTTGTCTGTGCTGTGCGCTCACACAAACTATGCTTTTGAAAATATCACTGTGTTTTTCGAGTTCTTTTACAAGAGGTGCCATTTTTATGGCTTCCGGCCTTGTGCCGAATACGGTTAATACTCTGATTTTTGACATAAAATAATATCCTCAGCCGTAATATAAATAACTTTTTAGCTAAGGATATTATAAGTCAAATATGAATTTTGTAATATTGATAATTTTATTCTTTCGGTCCGAACCAGTCGCAGGCATTTTCACCGCAAAAAGCATTTTCCAGATCTTTCATAATGCTCTGATGTGTCATTTCAAAAGTAATCGGAGTAATAGAAACTTTGTTCTGGCGGACAGCATTTATGTCGGTACCGTCATTTTCATCATATTCAATCAATTCACCTGCCAGCCAGTAGTATGTTTTTCCCCTCGGGTCAATACGTTTGTCATATTTGCTTGTAAACATTCTTGTTCCGAGTTTTGTGATTGCAATACCAGCAATATCTTCTTCTTCAAGAGAAGGGAAATTTATGTTCAAAATTGATTTTTGAGGGAAGTTGATATCTTTGATTTTATTTACAAATTTTGCCATAAAGTTTGCAGCAAAAGTAAAGTTTTCAACTTCGTAATGGAGTCCTGCCAGAGATGTCGCAATTGCGGGATAACCGAGCATTGCCCCTTCAAGAGCGCAGCTTACAGTACCGGAATACAAGATATCCGCACCGAGGTTTGGACCGTGGTTTATTCCCGAAATAACGAGATCCGGCATTTCATGCGGTTCAAGAATAGCGCTCAAGCCGATTTTTACACAGTCTCCGGGTGTGCCTGTAGTAACCCAGTTTCTTTTTGCGCCGAATTTCGGGTCAAGCTCTTCAACTCTCAACGGGGTGTGAAGTGTCAGTGAGTGACCTGCAGCACTTCTTTCTCTGTCAGGAGCTATCACATAAACATCATGCTCGCAGCTTAACGCCTCAGTCAAAGCCCTGATACCATTTGCCATAAGACCGTCATCATTGGAAATTAAAATATTCATCACACACTCCTATATACTGTGCAGTGTACCTTCTACTTTATATATGCCCGAAAACAGCAAATATAAAACAAAATTTTGTTATTTTGCTCTTTCATTTATAGCATTTATCAAGCCGGCAAACAAGGGGTGAGGATGTTCCGGTCTTGATTTAAATTCAGGATGGAACTGGCATGCCACAAACCAGTCGTTTTTCGGATATTCTACAATTTCGCACAACTGTCCGTCCGGAGACATACCTGAAAAGACTAAGCCGGCTTTTTCTATCTGTTCTTTATATTCATTGTTCACTTCATACCTGTGTCTGTGGCGTTCTGAAATTGTTTTTACTTTTCCGTATGCGTCATACGCTTTTGACCCTTTCTTAAGGACGCAGTCGTATTTGCCGAGACGCATTGTTCCGCCCATTTCTTCTATATTCTTTTGTTCCAGCATAATGTCTATGACAGGATAAGGAGTACCCTCGTTGAACTCCATAGAGTTTGCATCTTTGAGCCCTACAACGTTTCTTGCATATTCAATTACCGCACACTGCATGCCGAGACACAATCCGAGAAACGGGAGATTGTTTTCTCTTGCATATCTGATAGCATTGAGTTTTCCCTCTATGCCTCTGACTCCGAAGCCGCCGGGAACAACCAGCCCGTCAACATCGGATAAAATTTCTTTTGCTTTTTTCAAATCCGTACATTCTTCGGAGTTAATCCATTTGATATCAATCTTTGCATGATGGGTATATCCGGCATGTTTTAGTGCTTCAACTACGGAAATGTAAGCATCGGAAAGATTTGTATACTTTCCTGCTATCGCTATTTTAAAAGTTTTTGTAGGGTTTTTAATTACGTCTACAAGCTTCTTCCAGCTCTCAAGATTAGGTTTTTTATCGAGAAGCTGCAATCTGTGAAGAACAACATGCGCCATATTTTGTGCTTCAAGCGCAAGCGGAACTTCATATATTGATTTCAAATCTTTGCACTCTATAACTGCATCTGCCGGAACAGAGCAGAAAAGAGCAAGTTTTTCTTTCTCTTTTTTAGGTATAGGTTTTGATGTTCTGCAAACAAGAATTTCCGGTTGTATACCGTAGCTTCTCAAAACAGAAACGCTGTGCTGTGACGGTTTTGTTTTGAGTTCCCCTGATGTCGGAAGATACGGTAAAAGAGTAACATGTATAGAAATACTGTTTCCGTATCCGACTTCTGTTCTGAACTGTCTTATGGATTCAATAAAAGGAAGGCTCTCAATGTCGCCGATTGTTCCTCCCACCTCTATAATCAGAAAATCAGGTTTAAACTGCGAAGCTGCCTTTTTTATTCTGGATTTGATTTCGTTTGTGATATGGGGAATAGTCTGGACAGTTGCACCGAGATATTCGCCTCTGCGTTCTTTTTTTATAACAGTTTGATATATTGAACCCGATGTAACATTGTTTACTTTACCCAAAGATGTATCTGTAAATCTTTCATAGTGTCCGAGGTCCAAATCTGTTTCAGCTCCGTCATCTGTTACAAAAACTTCTCCATGCTGAAAAGGGCTCATTGTCCCCGGGTCAACATTTATATACGGGTCAAATTTTTGTATAACAACAGAGAAACCTCTGGATTTGAGAAGTTTTCCCAAAGATGCCGCTACAATGCCTTTGCCGAGTGATGATACAACACCGCCTGTTACAAAAATATATTTTGTTGCCATTATTTACTCCAATCCAAAATAAACCATTTAATCTAGTGTCGTCTTTTTCGCTTCGAGCCTTCGAAGCTCAAAGACTCACCTTTTCAATATGTCACTCCAAATATTCGTTCACGTCTTCCTCTCATAAAACCTGACTTTTAGTCAGCTTTTATTCGGCAGAGTGCTCCTTATCACGAATTTTTCTCGAACAGCTAATAACTAATTGATTTTCGGCACTTTGAAAAAGCCGTCTTCTTTCAAAGGTGCATTTGCCATAAGTTCTTCTTTTGTATTCTCAGATACAACAACATCTTCTCTCATGACATTTACAACAGGAATTGCATGGCTCATTGGTTCAACATTTGTTGTATCAACTTTGTTCATTTGTTCAACGTATTTTAAAATATCGCCCAACTGTTTTGAAAATTTAACTTTTTCTTCCTCTGTAAGATCAAGTCTTGCCAGTTTTGCCACATGTTCAACGTCTTTTATCGTAATCATTTCTTCTCCAAACAAAAATAATAATATTATTATTTGTACCATGTTAATAGTTATTTTACTATTATTTATTTTGTTTTTTTTACACAAGCATAAAACAGAAATCCGGTGTTTTTATTCACCGGACTTTTGTTTCAAATGAAATTTAATCTTTACCGTTAATAGCCTTTAGACAGTCTTTGCAGATTGCACCCTGACCGTCTATTGTGATAAGTTCACGATATTTCCAGCATCTGTCGCATTTTTCACCGATTGCATGAGTTACATAAATTGTATAATCATCTTCTTTGTATTCATGCAATACGTTTTTCGGTGCTTCATCCGTCAAAAATGCTTGAGAAGTGATAAAGATATTTGAAAGTTCTTTTTCATATTTTTTCAAAAGGTTTTTGTCGCCGCCTTTGATGTATACGGCAGCCTCAAGAGAGCTTCCGATTTCTTTTTCGGCTCTCAGCGGTTCTATTGCTTTTGAAACAATTTCTCTGAGTTTCAATATCTTTGTAAACTCTTCATCAATTTTTTCATTAGCCCATTTTGCATTTGTAATAGGCCAATCGGAAAGAAGAATACTTTCCAGCCCGTCACGCTGTTTTTCAGGAGTGTTGAGCCAGATATCTTCTGCCTGGTGAGGCATAACGGGAGCCAGCATTCTGGTTAGCGCCTGTGAAACCTCATACAATACAGTCTGGCAGGATCTTCTTGAAAGTGATTTTTTACCTGCCGTATAGAGTCTGTCTTTTACGATATCCAAATAGAAAGAACTCAAATCCGTAGTCGCAAAGTTCTGCAAATACTGGAAGTATTTGTAAAATTCATAATCGTCAAACGCCTTTGTAACGTTTGTTATGAGATTATTAAGCTTGTGCAGTGCAAATTTGTCTATTGCCTGAAGATCTTTATAGAATACGTAATCAGCTATCGGATCAAAGTCATACAGGTTTCCGAGCAGAAATCTTGAGGTATTTCTCATTTTTTTGAAGATTTCAACCATTTGTTTTATTGCTGTATCACCTATTCTTACGTCATTTCTGTAGTCAACGGAAGCTGCCCAGAGTCTCAGTACATCCGCACCGTATATTTTGATGATATCCTGAGGAGCAACGGTATTGCCCAGAGATTTACTCATTTTTCTGCCTTCGCCGTCAAGAACAAATCCGTGGGTCAAAACAGTCAAATAAGGAGCTCTTCCCGCAGTGGCAACAGCTGTCAAAAGAGAAGACTGGAACCAGCCTCTGTGCTGGTCAGAGCCTTCAAGGTACATTTCAACAGGCAGATGCCCGAGTTCTTCATGTCTTTTTTCCACAACGGCTCTGTGTGTAATACCAGAATCAAACCAGACATCCATGATATCTTTTTCTTTCAAAAATTCTCTGCTGCCGCAGTGAGGGCATTTAAAAGCAGTCGGCAAGAGATATTTTGCAGGCATTTTTACCCACACGTCAGATGACTCTTTTTCAAATGTTCTGGCTATCTTGTCTATAGTTGCAGGTGTAACGATTTCCTGACCGCAATGTTTACAATACAGAACAGGTATAGGCACACCCCAGACTCTCTGTCTGGAAATACACCAGTCAGAACGGGAAGCAACCATGTTTGAAATTCTCTGTTCACCGGATGCCGGTATCCATTGTACATTACTTATTTCACGAAGAGTTTCACGTCTGAATTTGTCTACCTTAACAAACCATTGAGGTGTTGCTCTGTAGATAACCGGATGTTTGCATCTCCAGCAGTGAGGATAACTGTGTGTAATATCTTTTTTTGCAATCAAAGCAAGCGCTTTGTTCAAATTGTTTATTACAATCTCGTTTCCGTCTTCGTAATATATACCTTTCATGTCCGGAACTTCATCCGTCCAGTATCCTTTTGAATCAAGAGGAGACAAAACTTCGATACCGTATTTCTGGCAGACTTCCCAGTCTTCCAGACCATGACCCGGAGCCGTGTGTACACAGCCGGTACCTGCATCAAGTGTAACGTGATCACCGCATAGTATCGGACTGAATCTGTCATATAGAGGATGTTTAGTTTTTAGGTTTTCAAGGTCTTTTCCCTGTATAGTACCTATTACTTTTACATCTGACTCATTGAGTTCAGCATCTTTGACGAATGCATCCAATAGGTCGCTTGCGATTAAGTAAACTTCATCTACATATTCGACAAGAGAATATTCAAATCTTTCGTTTACACAAACAGCAAGGTTTGAAGGAATTGTCCACGGAGTGGTTGTCCAAATTACGGCAGATAAAATTTTGTCTGAATTTACTCCCG
>CALVEJ010000050.1 GCA_944326535.1 Candidatus Gastranaerophilales bacterium
CTTGCGTTTTTATATTTGCCTGCGTCGTAGGTCGCAGGTTCGTTTCTGCTCTGCACAGAATTTTGCCGGCGACAGGACCAAGCAAGCCTTGGCTTGCGTTTTTATATTTGCCTGCGTCGTAGGTCGCAGGTTCGTTTCTGCTCTGCACAGAATTTTGCCGGCGACAGGAATCGAACCTGCGACCTGATCATTACGAATGACCTGCTCTACCGACTGAGCTACACCGGCTTATTAAACTATTCAATTTTCCTGTCGGCAGAGCAGGTGCTCTACCATAATCTCTATTACGTTCCGCTGCACTCCACTGGGGCTACACCGGATTATTAAAACTATTCAATTTTCCTGTCGGCAGAGCAGGTGCTCTACCATAATCTCTTAACTTGCCTTAAAAAACAAGCCCGTTAAAATCTATTTACTATATATAGATTTTAACTTATAAAAATCCAACTGTTCAAGTTTTGTTGTCCCGTCAGAGACAAATTTTACACCAACTGAATTTTTATCAGGATATATTCTGCTGCTCATCACAACACTTCCGTCATTTGCAAATATTTCAACTGAAGAATTATCAACAAAAATTTGCAACTTTAACTTGTTGTTGTGAAGAGGAAGCTGAACCTCTCTTTCACCGGAAAGAGCAGCTCCGGATTTGTCACGATTAAGTTTCAAAACCTTTGTATCTTTATCATAACTCAAAACTGTTTCTTGTGAAGCAGATGTTCTCAATTTTACAGAAAAACTTTTTGCATTGGTCAAATCCGTACAAACAATAAGTTCGTATACATCTCCTCTAATATTTGAAAATTCTTTTTCTGCAGAAATCTCTTGAGCAGGTATAGAAACTTTTTCCTGGCGGATTGTTTCAAGCTCTTTTATCGGAACAGAAACAAATTTTCCATCCACAATCCTCAACTCTCTGGGCAAAGACATAATTCCGGACCAATTTTCTGCACTTTCAGGAAATTGAGTTCCATCCATAGACAAGCTGCCTATGTAAATATGCCTTCCGTCAGGCAAAGTTATAAATTGAGGTGCATAAAAATCAAAACCGTAATCAAACAGTCTAAATGCCCCGTTTTGTGAAAACTTACCTGTATTATAATCAAGTTTTCCGACAAAAGCGCCGGATTGATATTTATTCAAATACAGCTTTCCATGAGGTTTTATTCCCTTTGTTGAGATTGACAAGAGATCATGACCTTTGATATGAACCAGAGCTGGATACTCCCAAACATCTCCCATTTCGCCTTTTTGACCGAGTGCCGTGACGTTTATACAAACCCAATTTCTCAAATCTTTGCTCTTAAAAAGTAAAACAGCACCGTCTTTTGTCTTTGTATACTGTGTGCCTACAATTGCGTAATATCTGTCTTCGAGTTTCCAAACGTAAGGATTTCTGAAATGTTCAGAAGAAAATTCCAGATAAGAATAATGCGGCGCCATTTTAATTACCGGGTTATTCGCAGATTTTCCAAAATTTATGCCGTCTTTACTCATCGCAAGGTTTTGAGTTTCATGGGTCTCAATTTTTTCATCCTTTTTATTTTGAGAAACTCCGGTATAAAGAAGATAAAGCAATCCGTCATCCACAATAGCACTGCCTGAAAGCACACCATCTTTGTCATATTCTTCTGAAATCGCCAGTGCGCTTTTCATATTTTTCCAGTGAACAAAATCAGGACTATAGGAGTGAGCCCAGACTATTTTGTCGCCCTCCTGTGTTTTAACACTATTGCGATAAAACAAGTGATATGATCCGTTAAAATTTGCTATAGCACTCGGTGTCTGTATTGAATACCCTAAAGATGCAAGATGGTAAGAAGGATACCACGAATATTTTGCTTCCTTTTCAGCAACAAATAACATTGCCAGTTTTTTAGCGGCATTATCAGCATTTTCCAATGCTTGTTTGTGCCCCGCCGCAAAAGAAGGAACAACAGAAAGAAACAAAAATAATAATATATACAGAAACGTATATCTTTTTATACTATTCGCAGAAAATTTTTCCATAAACAATACTCTCAAATAATAAGCATAACTATAATATCACAAACACGCTGATTTCTTTAATATATAAACAAATACTAATAAAATAGCAATTTTTCATCAAAACTTGTTTTTATATATATATGGTAGTTATGTAATTTTGTGTGTTAATGTATGGCAGATTTTCAAAAATTCAGTTATATTTTTAATACCCGTCCGAGCAATGTAAACAAAGGTTTGCCCGGAAAAATAAACGGAGCTTACTCCAACCTTGGAATAAATAATTCCCAGCAAAAAGATCTTGCCGTATTTACATCAAAAAAAGATTTTTTTTCATTCTGTGAAAAACTACAACAAGAACTTTTAGAAAAAACAATTTCTGATGAGAATTTTATAGCAAAAGGTTCTCAGGGCAAATTCTATCGTATTCCCGGAACAAACTGCGCTTTAAGGGTTCCTCTCGACTGTGTAACAATCCCAATAAAGCCTATAAACAAAGAAGTAACTGCACAGGAAAAAGCGAACTATGTGCTTGGTAAAATCGGTGACAATATTGAAATTATAAAATATATTGACGGAAAAAGCATAAAACAGCTCGAAAGAAGAGGTGTTTCAATTCCTCGGGCAATACTGAGTATGCCCAAAGAATCTTATGCCCATTATATTGAAAAAATTACAGATGCGGCAAAAGCAAATATGTTTCACAACTACACAAAATCAAATGCATTAATTAATGAAAAATATCGTTTCATTATTCCTATAGATTTTACACATTCTTTTACAAAAAAAGCAAATCCGGTTGAAGACTTATATTTTCAATTCGGGAATTATTTGACTACAAAAAAAGAACAGAATAAATTTCTGGCAAAAGCTGTACTCGGTTTTGTTGATTTGATTGAACAAGACAAAATCAATCACAACTTTGTCGGGAAAATAAATGTATCACTAGAGAAAGTACAGGAAATTTTCTCACCCCAAGATAAAAAATTTTTCTCAGAAACATCATCCAGATTAAAAAAACTGCTTGCTCTAAAAAAATTGGAAAACATTTCACCCGATGCAAGAAGAGCAATGCCGGAAGAAATTCAAAAATTCAGAGATTATATAAACAATCAAATTAAAACTCTCGACTAAAAACAGAAAAGTTGATTTTGAGAAAAAATATATTAATATATAACGTATGAAGAAAAAATTTTTATCATTAATAATTTTTCTTGCTCTCTGCTTTAATGCATCTATTGCATCAGCAGAAACAAATTATGCAGAATTATATCAAAAAACAAATCCTGCGGATTTTGAACTCGTTCACAATATTGATCCTTACCAGAATGAAGATTATCAAAAATATGCCTGGTCACCTTTTCCGTTGTTCAGGCTCAGTTCTGATGTATATTTTAAGGGGCAGACAATTCCGGCAGGTTATTACATACTTACTCCCAGAAGCATGAACGGACGTGACTATGTGTTTTTTAAAGAAGCAGGCAAGGTCAAATTTGTAATACCCGTAGTAAAAAAAGAACTTGTACCGGTTGACTTTTATCACTCAAATATACCGGAGCCTAAATATACAAAATGGCAAAGTTTCTGTAAAAACGTAAGAGAGGGTTTTTATACTATTTTTAGAAACTCATCAAGAAAAGCCCCTCCGCCGAGCTCATACATAACAACAGAGATTATTGAAGGAAATATGTACTTGATTGTCGTTTGCTACGGCGAGACAAAATATTACCTCGTATTCAAATCCGTAAAAGAGTAAATCTTTTGCTCTACAATGCCTCGTCAGTAGCTATCAAAGGAGCACCGATTACCCTTTCAAGATTGGCTGCTGAAATATGATACTGCATAAGTGTATTGTAGAACTGAAGTTTTGCGTTCTGGTATGTAATCTGAGCATCCTTAATTTCAATAGCATCACCAAGACCAGCCTTGTATCTTCCAGCAGCAAGATCATATCTTTCTTTTGCCACATTCATAGATGCCCTGGCAACCGGTATAGATTCCTGAGCATTTTTTAATTGGATATATGCTTGTTTAACGTCAAGATACAATTTCTGGCGCTGTGTTTCATAATCCGCCTGATCTTTTTTATATGTAAGTGTAGCCTGATCAACCTGTTGTTTCAATAAAAGAAGATTTAGATTTGAATATCCGATTTGTGCACCAATTTGATAACCATAGTCTCTGCTTGGTTCTCCGCCGCCTCTTGAATAAGACCCAAAACCGCTGATATCAGGTAAAAATGCGACTTTTGCTGATTTCACAAGAAGTTTGGATCCTTCCATTTTCTTTTTCGCCGCAAGAAGTGTAGGATTCTGATCGCAAGCTATTTTTATGGATTCATTAAAGCTAATATTATATTTCTTTCTATCAAGATTATCTTGTATTTCAAATTTTGCAAATTCCGGAACACCCATAGCATTGGTAAGCTGCGCAAAACCGGTTTCCACTGAATTTTTTGCCTGAACAAGTGTCAGTTTTGTATTGTCTAGATTCAGTTCCGCCGTAGAAACGTCAATTTTTGCCTTGCTTCCTATTGCATAATAAGCTTTTGCCTGTTCAAGGTGAATCTGGTATTGCAACACAGAATCCTCATATACTTGAACTTGCTGCTGCAAAAAGAGTTGATTGTAATATGCGGTTTTAACTTGATAAACAACATCATTTATACTCGATTGCAAAGTTTCTCGTGATGCTTCATATGTCTTCTTTGCAATACCCGCTTGAGAACTTGTTTTTCCAAAGTCATATAAAAGCATGTTTACACCAAGACTCGGCATATTCCACATATTGTATTTTTGAGTCGGAAATCTAAAGTTTGTGACCATCATATCATTTCTGGAATAACTTGCCTGAGCATTAATTGTCGGAAAATAGTTTGACCATGCCTGAGCAATCTGGTTTTTATAAATATCTTTGCTTATTAATTGTGACAAAATAGCAGGATTGTTTTCGAGAGCTATTTTTACACAATCATCTACAGAAACAATTTTAGTAGTAGATACACCGCCCTCTACAGCAGCTGTCGAAGAAAATACATCCGCTTCCGGTGTTTTTGCATCTGTTTTTTCAGGTGGCTGTTTAAGAATTACTTCCCGTTCCTTAGGCTCTTGAACAGGTGTATTGTTCTTTTTGTTTTTCTTGTTAAAAAATGATTTTTTCTTTGAATCTTTTTTTTGAGAAACCTTTTTTTCCTTATCCTTATTTTCCTGTGCCTTACCTTTTTTATCAGATTTAATTATTATTCTGACAGATGGTCTTGAGAAATGTGTTTTTGCT
Organism: Candidatus Gastranaerophilales bacterium; assembly: GCA_944326535.1. Taxonomy (GTDB): domain Bacteria; phylum Cyanobacteriota; class Vampirovibrionia; order Gastranaerophilales; family Gastranaerophilaceae; genus Limenecus. The sequence goes on from CALVEJ010000050.1 coordinate 5,263, forward strand.
GTGACAACAGCATCATCATACTTTTCTTTTTTAGGTTCTTCAACATTTTTTGTATTTTCTGTTTTTTTCTCTTTCTTTAACTTTTTATTTTTCTGCAACTTTTGCGGTTTTGTTGTTTTTTCAGTTTGTACTGCAGGTTTTATAGATTCATTATTTTGAACTGTTTGCGTGTTATTTTTTGTATTATCTTTTTTTGCTAATGCAAGCCTTTGTTTTAATGTTGTTTTTTGTGATGAAGTTTCAATTTTTTTCTCAGCCTTTTTTGTATTTTTTTCAGAAATATTCTGCTTTTTAGGCTGTATTATTTTTTTTATCTTGCTATCAGTTTTTTCTGTATTATTGGTATTTTGAACAGAAACTGCCTTTGTATTGTCCTGTATAAGTTTTTCTGTTTTTGTTGATTTATCTTTCTTCAAGAAGGATAAATCCAAAGAAAATGCCCCTGCTGAGTCAAAGCAGAAAAAGCCGGTAATTATCAATGATATTATTAATGTTTTTGTTATCTTATTCATTTCTTCCCTCAATTGTTTGAGATTTTAATCAACATTATCGTTTCAGTTTTCCTCTTTTTCAACATCGTTAGCAGCCTTCTTGTTCATGACTCTGTCAACAAGGTGCTGAATTATTACATAAAAAGCCGGTGTCATAACAGTACCTATAGTACCGGCTGCCATCATACCGCCAAATACCGTAGAACCAACGGATATACGGGATGATGCACCTGCACCGTGAGCAAGAATCAAAGGCAGCATACCGATTACAAACGCAACTACCGTCATCATAATTGCCCTAAACCTTATGCGTGACGCCTCAACCGCCGCATCCTCAATTGACATGCCCTGTTCCTCATGCAAAACTTTAGCAAACTCTACAATAAGGATTGCCTGTTTTGCCGCAAGACCAATAAGCATAATCATACCGACTTGAGAATACAAATCAAAAGCCTGTCCCATTATCAACTGGAAGAGCAGTGCACCTGCAGCCGCCAGAGGACATATCAAAAGTACGGCAAACGGAATTGACCAGCTTTCATAAAGGGCAACCAAAAACAGATATACAAAGGTCAAAGCCAGAGCAATAATAGTGGTAGTTTGTCCGCCTGACTCAATTTCTTGTTTTGAAGTACCTGACCACTCATAGCCCATATCTTTTGGCAAAGTATTTTTAGCAACCTCTTCCATCGCTTTCATTGCTTCACCAGAACTTCTGCCTGAAGCCGGCTGTCCTGAGAATTGTACACTTCTGTACTGGTTATATCTGGTAATAGATCCTGCTCCTACTGTCTGTTTTAATGAAACAACAGTAGTAATCGGAACCATCACACCTGCATTATTTTTAACATAAATTCCGCTTAAATCATCGGCATGACGTCTAAATCTCTGTTCTGCCTGAAGTTGTACCCTAAATACACGACCAAGTTTGTTAAAGTCATTTACATAGTATGTACCAAGAGTAGAAGAGAGCGTACTGTAAAGCTCTTGAAGGTTAATACCCTGAGCAAGCGCTTTGTGATAATCAATATCAACAATATATTGAAGCATATTTGCCTGATACTGAGTATACACGTTAGAAAGACGTTTGTCCTGATTTGCAGCTAACATAAGCATATTGGCATACTGCTGCATTTCCTGCGGAGTATACTCAGCCTTTGAAAGCATTTGAAACTCGAAACCGCCCAGCATACTCATACCGGAAATAGCCGGCGGAGAGAAAACACCAATTTGAGCTTCTTTTATCTGTGCAAATTCACCTCTTATTCTGGAAAGTATAGCATCAGCAGATAAATCAGTTTCTTTACCCTGCATTTTTCTAATCATTTTTTGGAATATATTGAATTCCCTTTTGCCCCATTCATCAAGCCTGATAACCATAAAGGCTTCGTTTGAAGGACCCATGCCGACAAAGATAATTCTTCCCTCTACGCCATCCGTTTTTTGAAGAATTTCATCCATCATTTCAGTAACTTCTGTTGTTCTTGCAAGAGAAGCTCCGGCAGGCAAACTTATCTGCGCCATCAATACAGCCTGGTCTTCATCAGGAATAAATCCTGTAGGAATTATTTTAAACAAAAGAAGCATTAACAAAATAATTCCGCCAAATACCACAAGTGTAAGCTTCTGATTGTGAACAAATTTTTCTACATAATGAATATAAATATCGGTCAGCTTCTGGAAATATACATTGAACTCCGTGAACAACCATTTGATAAGAGCTGAAGCTTTATTAGACGGTTTTCTGTTTGGATCTTCATGTCTTAAAATGATAGAACATAAAGCAGGAGAAAGTGTCAATGCGCAAACCGCAGACAATGCAATTGAAACTGCAATACAAACAGCAAACTGTTTGTACATCAATCCTGATAATCCCGGCATAAAGCTTACCGGAACAAATACCGCCATGAGAACTAATGCCATGGAAACCAGCGCACCGCCTATTTCCTGCATTGTAATCTGAGTTGCTTCAACCGGAGATTTGCCTGCTTCAAGGTGTCTTTTTACGTTTTCAATTACAACAATAGCATCGTCGACAACCGTTGCAACAGCAAGAACCAGAGCAAACAGTGTCAACAAGTTTATCGACATATCAAACAACGGCAGTGAAGCAAATGTACCAATCAAAGAGACAGGAATGGCAATCAAAGGAACCAGAGTAGCTCTCGGGTCTCCCAAAAACACAAAGATAATTGCAACAACAATTATAGATGTTTCAATAATCGTTTTCACAACCTCAGACATTGATTCACGAATAAATTCTGTATCATCATGAACCATTGCCAGTTCCATACCATCTGGCAGTGTCTTGGAAACTTCTGCCATTTTCTTTTCAACAGCATTTACAATTTCAATAGCATTTGCACCCGGAATTTGGATAATCTGCATCAAAGCAGCAGGCTTGCCGTCAACTTTACCGTTTCTGGAATAAGTTTCAGAACCGAGTTCAACACGTGCAATATCTTTAATCCTGATACTAGAACCATCCTGATTTGAACGAACAATAATATCTTCAAATTCAGAAGGCTCCAGCAATCTGCCTTTTGTTCTCAATGTAATTTGAAAACGCTGCTTGTCAGGTCCAGGCTCCTGACCCAGTGCACCAGCAGATACCTGAACGTTTTGTGTAGTTATTGCATTTTGAACTTCTGATACAGAAACATTGAGATTTGCCATTTTTTCGGTATCAAGCCAAATTCTCATAGAGTAGTTGCCTGCACCGTAAACACCAACTTCGCCGACACCCGGCAGACGTGCTATTTCATCTTTGATATAAATTGATGCATAGTTCGTAACATCAAGCTGTGAATATCTGCCATCCGTGGAAGCCAAATTCAAGATTGCAACACCGGCACCTGAAACCTGTTGTTTTGCCGTAACACCAAGTCTTCTGACATCTTCCGGAAGTTTTGGTTCAATTTGTTGAATTCTGTTTTGAACGTTTACAAGGTCAATGTTTCTGTCTGATCCGACCTTAAAATAAATTTGAAGCCTATATGATTCATCCGAGCTGGTTGAAATCATATAGAGCATATCTTCAACACCGTTAATTTGAGATTCCAAAAGAGAAGCGACTGATGATTCAACGACATCAGCACTTGCACCGGGATAAGAAGCAGAAACTGTAATTTGTGGAGGTGTAATATCAGGATATTTTTCAAGTTTTAACCCTGTCATCGCAATAAAACCTACCAGTGTAATGAATATTGAAATTACAATGGCAAATCTTGGTTTTCTTATAAAGAAATACAAATTCTGATCGTCTTGTTTGTTTTGATTGTTCTGTTTATTATCCATATTTATTGTTTATTTTCCTTAGCTTCTTTATCAGCTGCATCCTTGTCAACAACGACATTTGCACCATTCCTTAACCTTTGGAAACCTTTTGTAATAACTCTTTCGCCAGGCTGCAAACCTTCATCAACAACCCACTTGTCGCCTTCCTGACTTGAGATTTTCACAAATCTTTGCTCTGCTTGATTTTTCTCATTTACAACCCATACATATGTACCGTTTGTACTGTCAGATACCGCTATCTGCGGAACAACAACAACAGAAACCGGCTTTTTGGAAACTGCAATTACATTCACAAAATCGCCGGGAACAAGCAGATGATCCTTATTTTCAAACACTGCACGCATTGCAATTGTACCTGCTGTAGGGTCAACAGTATTATTTACAAACTCAAGTTCACCCTTTTCTTTATATTCCGTTCCGTCAGAAAGTTTTATTATTACATCGGTGCCGGGGATGCTCCCCTTTTGCAAGACAAGTCTTCTTTTCATATAACGCAAATAGTCTTCACTTTTTATATTAAAATAAGCGTATATAGGGCTAACGGAGACTATTTTTGTTAAAGCGCCGGATTGAGGATTTACAAGGTTGCCTTCTGTAATAAGAATTTTTCCGACTTTCCCGTCAACTGGTGATTCTATTTTTGTATAACTCAAATTGAGCTTTGCTGCAGCAAGATTTGCTTTATTTACATCAAGAGTAGCTCTGTTCTGGTCTCTGGTAGCCAACGCCTGATCGTAATACGACTTACTTACAAAATCATTTTTTACAAGCTCCTGTGCACGCACAAGTTCTTTCTGTGCATTAATAAGAGCAGCCTGTGCTTGTCGCACTGCTGCCTCTGCCTGGTTTACTGCAATAATATACTCATTTGGCTGGATAAGAAAAAGGGTCTGTCCTTTTTTTACGTAAGCACCCTCCTTGAAATAACTCTTTTGAAGCCAGCCGTTAATTCTTGCAACAACATCTACAGAGTATTTTGCTTCAATACGACCGACAGATTCGTTTCTTGGATAAATATCTTTTGTTTCTGCGTATGCAACATCAACAGATGTAGGTTTTTTTTGCTGTTCTGCCATTATTTTTTCAGCAATAATCCCTGCAACTTTATTAAACACCACGGGGACAATAATTAATGCCGCGACTATTATCCACACCAGCTTCTTTTTATCCATTACAATTCTTCCTCTTCCCTTAAAATTAGCTTATTGTTAGCATAACAACAATTGTAAATTAAATCAAAAAATTTACAATAGTATAACTGGTGGATAAATCAAGCATTTATTATTAGTATTTGCAGGCACCGTTATAAGCACCGCTAGGGTCACAGTCCCATAGTTGCATTGAAAAATGCCAGCCATGTGCTGCAAGTTCTGCTGCAACACTATTTTCTAAGGGCTTTACAGTTTCTGCAATGTAGTAATCATCATTACCGTCTTTGGTAAACTGAAATCTGAATTTGTCTTTTCCGTCAAGATTAGGTAGATTGTCACCATTAACATCAACATAAACTTGACATGTGTTTCCTCCGCAATTAGCCGGACTCATTTTTGCTCCGTCCATTGTAATTACGTAACATTCTTCATTTGCGCATGAACCGTTGTATTCTTTTTGCGTATATCTCAAGTTTGGTTCAAGATATTTTTCAAAAAACACTTTATTAGAAGAAAAATCCCAATTTCTCATCGGTCCTTCCGTCATAATTGCATTATCAGCAACATCTTCGAGATTTAGGTATGCTTTTTGTGCCATAGCTGCAAGTTCCGACCTTTGAGAATGTTTTTTCAGCTGAGGAATTGTAAGTGCGGCAACAATACCAATAATAGCCATTACCAGTGCAAGTTCAGCATATGTTAATGCAGTTTTTTTATTATAAAAAGACATATATTGTACCTTTCTCAAAATTATTTACAAGACTTATTTTGTGTAACCAAACTCCTGAAATTTGAATACCTCGAAACCTCTCTGTTTAAACCAGAAACACTGTCGAGATAAGGATTATCGATATGAACACGGTTGTCATATTTCGGATCTATTATATATACAGACGGATATCCTGAAATTCTGTATTCTTTTACAAGCATTTCATTATCAGGATTTTCAACATTTATCATAACAAAGTTAAATTTATCTTTGTTTATATTTCTAACCTTATCAAATCTCGGCATAAATTTTTTGCAATAAGTACACCAATCAACATAAAAAACAGCGACTATAGGCTTGTCCTGATTTTTTACCTGCTCATATGTAACACCAAGATCATAATCAGACGGCACCATATTTGCTTTTGGTAAAATAGCCAGAGCAGTCGAAACTGCCGCAAACATAGCTAAAATAATAACTGCTGATATAATAAATTTTTTTGATTTAAAGTTAAAAAATGTCATTAAAGTATGGCTCCTTTTGGTACTACAGTAACTCCTCCTTCAGACACATAAAAACCTCTTGCCTCATCTTCGGCTCTGTCAAAACCGATTTTTGTATAAGGAGGAATATCTACATTTTTGTCTATAATTGCCTTTTGAATATGAGAATGTCTGCCGACATTGACATTTTCCATAATAATAGAATCAACAACACTTGAAAAGCTGTTTATTCTGACTTTTGGAGAAAGAATACATCTTGAAAGGGTACCGCCGGAAATAACGCATCCTTCAGAAACGAGTGAATTTGTTGCCATACCTCGTCTTTCAAGCTCTTCCCATATAAATTTAGCAGGAGGATAGTTGTAATTGAATGTTCTAATAGGCCATTTCGGATTATACAGGTTAAATTCAGGATCATATGCCAGCAAATCCATATTCGCCTGCCAGTAAGCATCTATTGTCCCTACATCACGCCAGTATCCTCTTTCTGACTCTTCCATATCAGGAAATTCATTTTTTGCAAAGTCATAAACATATATTTTGTCACCCTGTGAAAGCATTTTGGGAATAATATTTTTTCCGAAATCGTGGCTTGATGTTTGAATATCGGCATCAATGCGAAGCTCTTCTATCAGTTTATTACGATTAAAGATATAATTTCCCATAGAAGCAAGGCACTTTGTTTCGTCACCGGGAATATGTTTTGGTGTTGTTTTGGGCTTTTCAATAAAGTTTGTTAAATGCCAGTTCTCATCTACCTCCATTATTCCGTATTCACCGGCCAATTCAATTGGTATAGGAATAGCAGAAATGGTCAAATCAGCATTATTCATTTTATGAAAAGCAAGCATTTCTGCCACATTCATTTTGTAAACATGGTCACCGCCAAAAACAGCTATATAAGCACTTTCTTCCGCAAGAATATGATGAATATTTTGAAAAACAGCATCTGCTGTTCCCTTATACCAGTTTCCGTCAATTCTCATCTGAGCAGGTACAAGATCAACATATTGATCAATTATAGGCGACAGCGGCCATGTCCTCATAATATGTTTATTTAAAGAATCTGATTTATATTGGGTAAGAATTTTAAGCTTGTAAAATCCAGAGTTTATAAAGTTGTTTATCACAAAGTCAATAATACGATACCTTCCGCCAAACGGAACAGCCGGTTTTGCTCTGTCTCTTGTCAGTGGGTATAGTCTTTTTCCCTCTCCACCCGCAAGAATCATAACCAAAGTATCATCAGCTGACATGAAAACTCCTTTTTAATAAAAATATTATGTCTAAATCATAACATATATTTTAGAAAATAGAAATAAAAGAGCCGGAAAATAAAATCCGGCTCTTTGTGTATTGAATTGCTGAAAAATTTCCAAATTAACGTTTTGAGAACTGGAATCTTTTTCTTGCTCTTTTTCTACCGTATTTTTTACGTTCCTTAACACGTGCATCTCTTGTCAGCAATCCTTCTGATTTAAGAACACTTCTGTATTCAGGATTGTATTCAAGCAATGCTCTTGAAATACCGTGTCTGATAGCGCCAGCCTGTGAGCAAATGCCGCCGCCTACTGCCTTAACTCTAACATCAAAGTTTTCCATGTTTTCTGTTAAAGCCAATGGTTTAAATACCATGATTTTCATAGCAGGTCTGTTGCCAAGATATGCATCAAGTGTTTTACCGTTAACAAAAACTCTGCCTTTACCTTTAACGAGTTTTACAACTGCAATAGAGGTTTTTCTTCTGCCTGTTGCCATAAATATTTTATTGTCAGCCATTATTTAACCTCCATTTCATATACTACAGGTTTTTGAGCTTCATGAGGATGCTCTGAACCAACATATACTTTGAGTTTTGTAAACTGTTGTGCACCGAGAGTGTTGTGAGGGAGCATACCCTTAACAGCTTTTTCGATAACCTTTCTCGGATCTTTTTCCATCATTTCTTTGAATGATGCTGTTTTCAATCCGCCCGGATATCCTGTATGGTGCAAGTAAATTTTGTCTGTTTCTTTATTTCCTGTAACCTGAACTTTGTCAGCGTTGATAACGATAACAAAATCACCAGTATCAACATTCGGAGTGTATTCAGGTTTCAATTTTCCTCTAAGCAAGTTTGCACAAACAGTAGCCAAACGACCCAAAGTTTTGCCTTCTGCATCGATTACATACCATTTTCTTTCAACTTCAAGAGGTTTTGCTGAATATGTTTTCATTTTTCAGTTTCCTTTATTCAATATTGTTACTTCTCTTGTCAGTTTAGTGTCATCGCCGGAAATTCTTCATACCCGACTTCGACAAGTGTCAGTCCGTCAGGACTGATTGTTGGACCTGCTTTTGTACGATCCTTTGCCTCAAGAATTTCTTTCATAGCTTCGGGTTTAAGCTTTTCATGTTCTATCATCAGCAATGTACCGACAATTGTTCTGACCATATTATACAAAAACCTGTTTGCAACAATTTCAAAAATGATAATATCACCTTCTTTTGTACATTCAGCTTTGTATACAATACAATCTTTGGCAGGATTTGTGCCTTTCATAGATTTGAAAGAAGAAAAATCGTGTTCTCCAATCAAATAAGAAAGACTCTCATTCATCCGCTTCAAGTCTAAGGGTTCTCGAACAAGAAGTGAATGACCGTCCCAGACAGAACGCTGATTTCTGTTGACAATCTTATATTGATACCTTCTGTATTTTGCACTCAGTTGAGCATGAAACCTTTCATCAACCTCTTCAATTTTTGAAACGCTTATGTCGTTCGGGAGGATCCCATTTATCGAATTGAGAAACCTTGAAGCAACAATCGGTTCACAAGTCTCAAAATGAACAACCTGACCTTTTGAGTGAACTCCGGCATCAGTTCTGCCTGAAAAAATTGTTTTTTTTATTGATTTATCTAATGTACAAATGGCTTTGTTAAGTTCAGACTGAATTGTTACCGCATCAGGCTGAACCTGAGAGCCCGAATAATTTGTTCCGATATATTCAACTATCATTGAATACTTCGGCATTATACAATCTACCTCTATACGAGTTGGATCAATGCCATTTCAGAAGCATCGCCGCGTCTTGGTGGCATTCTGTAGATTCTTGTATAACCGCCGTTTCTGTTAGCGTATTTTTTGCCTGTTTCAGAGAACAATTTTCTCAATATAGTTTGAGCAATTGCTTTCTTTTCTTTATCAGCTTTTTCTACGCCTTCAAGAACTTCGCCTGTTTCAAAATTCATAAATTTGCCTGTTTCTTTGTCAAAAATGAATTTTGCAGCCAATCTTCTTGA
>CALVEJ010000051.1 GCA_944326535.1 Candidatus Gastranaerophilales bacterium
CCTACACGACGCTCTTCCGATCTACTTACGGTACTGAAATTAACGGACTTGAAACTGCCTGTGAATTTGGAGAGATTTCGCATTTTAATACATTGATGAATAGTGAAGGAAAATATCTTACAGCCGGGGGCAGGACTCTTGTTGTTACTGCTGCGGCTTCTACTCTTGAGAAGGCTGCAAAAGCTGCATATGACAGTGTTGAAGAGATTAGTTTTGACGGCATGAAATATCGTAAGGATATCGGAAAAACAGTTTTTATCGGATGTTAATATGGATGAGAGCAAAATTATAAGAAAATGCATTGCCTGTAATTCTTTAAAGCCGAGAGGTTCTTTAATCAAAATTACTAAACATTTCAAAACAAATGAGATTTGTGTCGAACCGAATTCTTGTTTTTTCGGCCGCTCCTGCTATATCTGCCGTGATTGTGAATGTATTGAAAATGCATTTAAAAAGAAACGTATATTTAAAATTTTGAAAATCAACGACAATAATGAGCTGAAAGAAAAAATCAGGGCTGTACTTGAGAACTAGATTGTGTTACATATATATTAACAGCAGAAATTGGAGATATATATTTAATGGCAGATACAATCAGAGTTTATGATTTAGCCAAAGAGCTAAATATGGCAAACAAGGACGTTATAGAACAGTTAGATACAAAGCTGGGCATAAAGGTTAAGTCCCATTCAAGCGTAATCTCTGAGCTGCAGGCAAACAAGTTTAGGGATATTATAAAAAATCCAAAACCTGCTCAGGAAAAGAAACCGAAAGCATTTGTGGTAAAAAAAGCCAAGCCGAAACCGGAAGAAGCTCCAAAAGAAGAAGAAAAACCTGCTGTTGAAAAAACTGAATCTGTCCAAAAAATAAAATTGGGAAAAGTAGAACCCGGTGAAAGGCTTAAACTTGGTAAAATTGAACCGCCTCAACCGGTGAAAAAGCCTGTTTTGGGAAAGGTTGTTAACAAAACAGAAAAAACAAAAGCTTTGTCAGGTAAAGAGGAAACAAAAAATACAAAGTCTGCTTCTAAATCTGATACTGTTAAGTCACAAGAACCCAAAAAAGAAGTTCAAAGAACAGAGAAAAAACCAATACAGCGTCATATGATTCCTCAGGAAATATATGAGGGAAAAGGCTCTTCTAAAAAGAAAGGCGCAAAGAAAAAAGACAAAATGTACAAGTCTAAAGAAGAAGAGCAGGAAAGAATCAGTCTGGAAAAGGCTAATGCCCAGAAACATAAAAAAAGAACACATGTTGAAGAAGCGGTAGAAGAGGTAAAAAGTGTTGTTATAAATCAGCCTTTGACGGTTGGCGAGCTTTCCGAAAAGATTAACAAAGCATCTGCAGAAATTGTCAAATTTTTGATGATGCATGGAATTCTTGCTACCGTAAATCAGGTTATTGATGTTGCAACAGCAAAAAAAGTTTGCGAAAACTTTGAAATAGAAGTTCAGGAAGAAGACCTGGAAGCATATATTGAAGAAGAACTTCAAAAAGAAGAAGAAGCAAAAGAACTAGCTGCAGTCGATCCGAAACTTCTTAAAAGAAGAGCTCCCGTTATTAGTATTATGGGACACGTTGACCACGGTAAAACTACATTGCTTGATTCAATACGTGCATCAAAACACAAAATTGTTTCAACTGAGGTCGGCGGCATTACACAGTCAATAGGTGCTTATACTGTATATTTAAACAATAAAAAGATTGTATTTATTGATACTCCCGGTCACGAAGCTTTTACGGAAATGAGAGCGAGAGGTGCAAAATCTACGGATATTGCCATTCTCGTAGTTGCAGCGGATGACGGAATTATGCCTCAGACAATTGAGGCTATAAACCACGCAAAAGCGGCAGAAGTTCCAATTATTGTTGCTGTAAATAAGTGTGATAAACCTGATGCTAATCCGGATAAGGTATTGCAGCAGTTGACTGAACACGGTCTTGTTCCTGAAGAGTGGGGCGGTGATACAGTTTGTGTAAAAGTAAGCGCACTTCAAGGCACCGGTATAGATGAGCTGCTTGAGTATATTCTTTTGATGGCAGAAGTTATGGATCTGAAGGCAAATCCTGATGCTCCTGCTTCAGGTGTTGTAATAGAAGCAAATCTTGATAAAGGCAAAGGTCCCGTTGCTACACTTCTTGTACAAAACGGTACACTAAAAACCGGAAATTGTGTAGTTGTCGGCAATGTCTGCGGTAAAGTCAGAGCATTGCTCTCCGATTCGGGAGAAAGAGTAAAGAAAGCCACTCCATCTACTCCTGTTGAGATTTTGGGTCTGACAGAAGTTCCTCAGGCAGGCGACAAATTTGAAGTTGTTGAAAATGAAAAGGTTATGAAAGCGATTGTTGCTGAAAGGAAAGAAAAAGAACGTACTTCCAGACTCGAAGCCATGCTGCCTAACCACATCAGAAATGAAGTTGTAGGTGAAAGTGAAGACGGCTTCCAGCATTTGAATCTTATTATTAAAGCAAATACAAACGGGTCTGCTGAGGCATTGTCTCAAGCTATCGGTCAGTTTAAGTCGGATGAAATTATCATAAAACTTATACACATAGGTGTAGGTGATATTTCTGAGGCTGATGTAATGCTAGCTGCTGCCAGCAATGCAATTATTCTCGGATTTTCTGTAAAAGAAGATAATAATGCGGAGATAGCGGCTGCGAGAGAGAATGTAACTATCAAAAAGTTTGATATCATATATCAAATTCTTGAAGATCTTGAAAAAACTATGCTTAATTTACTGCAGCCGGAGGTTAAAGAAGTTATGCTCGGCAAGGCAGAGGTCAGACAGGTGTTTACTGTCGGAAAAACAGGAAAAATTGCCGGATGCTACGTTCTTGAGGGTAAAATTCTTAGAGGCAAGACAGCAAAAATTGTCAGAGATGGTGAAACTATCTTCACCGGTACAATTGATCAGCTCAAACGCTTTAAAGATGATGTAAAAGAAGTTGCTACCGGTTTTGAATGCGGCGTATCTTTTGCAAAATTCAATGATATACAAGAAGGTGATATCATTGAAGTTTCAACAACGGAAGAAGTTGAAAGACAGGCTTTGGTATAGTTTTACGAGGGATATACAATGTCTTTGAGAAATGAACGTGTCAGAAAAACTCTAATGAAAGAGATTGCGGATATTATTCAAAAGGACATTCGTGATGCAAATATAAAGGGTATTGTATCTGTTACTGATATTGAACTTGCCCATGACAACTCATTTGCAAAGGTCTATTTTTCTGTTTTTGCAGGTGATGAAGAGTCTAAAGCTCATACTATTGCCGCTCTTGAAAACAATGTTTCAAAAATACGATATGAATTGGGAAAAAGGGTCAGATTGCGACTTACACCGGAACTCCGATTCATTCCTGATGATTCTCTTGAAAGAGGTACAAGGGTTACAAACTTGATTGACAAACTCTCAAAAGACGAGGACAAAAGAGATTAAGCAATATGCTGTTTGGCTTTTTGAATGTCTATAAACCCAAGGGGATTACATCTCATGATGTTGTAGGAAAAATCAGACGTGCCGGAAGTGTCAGACAGGTCGGTCACAGCGGTACACTTGATCCTATGGCAGAGGGTGTCTTGCCGGTTGCTGTCGGAAAAGCTGCAAGGCTGATAGAGTTTCTTGACGAGGGAAAGTCATATAGAGCGCAGATGCTATTTGGAAAGGTCTCTGATACTTATGATACAGAAGGTGCAGTAAAAGAATATTCTTCTCAAAAAGTGTCAAAAAATCAGGTGTTGGACTCTTTGAAAAATTTTTCAGGAAAAATAGAACAAACCCCGCCTGCCTATTCTGCTGTTCATTACAACGGAAAAAGATTATATGAACTGGCAAGACAGGGGATTGTTCCCGAAAATATTCCAAAAAGGACGGTCTTTGTAAATCGTATTGAATTGTTGAATTTTGATTGTGAAAATCAAACAGCAGAAATTGATATTGATTGTTCCAAGGGAACTTATATTCGTTCTATTGTGCATGATCTGGGTTTGTCTCTTGGATGTGGAGCTGTCATGACGAAACTGGTAAGAACTGCGTGCGGAAAATTTTTGCTCGGCGATGCTGTTCCTGTTGAGATATTTGTTGATCGGGCGGATGTTGAGTCTCATTTGATTAATCCTGTTGATGTTTTATCATATAGTTGTTATGAGCTGTCTGAGTTTGAGTTTCAAAAAGTAAAACACGGACAACCCTTAAAAACCGGTGATTTTTCCGATGGAGAGTACGTGAGCTTGGTATATCAAAATGAGCTATGTGCTATTTCTCAAAAAGCTGAAAATAATATTTTAATAACAAAGAAGGTGTTTGTTTCATGAAGAAAATAAGTAGAATTTTGTTTTTGTTGATTATTGCTGCAGGCATGATGCCTGCTTTTGCGCAGGAGAATTATTGTGATACATCAATGTGTCCGGCTGAGGTTTCTGTTTCAGGTCCAATCTCCTCCACTTTAAGCAAAATCAGCGGTATGAATTTTCTTGTTTCAAAAACACTTGAATCACAAATAAAAAAACAGATGGATAAAGCATTGACCGGAGATTTTAAAGTTGAGCTGGAACCGTTCGGTGCAAAATCTATGCTGGAAGGAAAGTTCAAAAGTTTTAGCGCACATTCTGATTATGCGTACTATGACGGATTTTACTTTTCCAATGTAAATGCGCAGTCTCTTTGCGGATATAATCATTTTATATACAAGGACGGACAGGTCTATACGAACGAAAACTTTCTTATGTCTTTCAGCATTGACGTGACTCCTTCGGACTTGCAAAAAATGGTAAGCACCCCGGAATATATGAAACTTATGAATTCTTTGAATGTAAGTGTAGCCGGTCTTTCTGTTTTTAAGATTTTTGACCCTAAGGTTGAAATAAAGGACAACAGGCTGGTCTTTTCAATGAAGGTCGTATCTGCCTTGACACTTGGATCTCCAAAGATGATTTATACGTCTATGGGGCTGGATATTCAAGACGGAAAACTTATTTTTACTGATGTTCAGACATCTCCAAACCTTGCTAATGCAAATTTGAATGTTCTTTTGCCGTTGATAAACAAACTCAATCCCTTTGTTTTTAAAGCAAATCTTTTGAATAATTCAAAAAGTTTTATTAAGCTGAAAGACGTAAATTTTGTTGATAACAAAATTGTTATAAAGGGGCTGGTTATTGTTCCGAAAAACTATTATAATAATTAAAAGAATTCGAGAAAATTTCGTGATAAGATACAAATCAATGTTATTTTGAGAGAAAAGAAAGCGACAACGGATTAGTTATTATTAAAGGAAACAGTTATGGGCTTTTGGTCAAAGTTAGTTATTCTTGCACTTGCTGCACTGGCATTTTTCTACGTTAAAGTCAATTTTTTTGATACCCCGCATGCCAAAGTTGAAAAAAAACTTGTGGTTGAAGAACAGGTTGCAGAACCGGTGCAAAATGTGTCATCTAATGAAAATAAACAAAAAACAGCTGAGCCCCAAAAACCAAAAACTTATGTTACTGTGTATTTTTTGGGAATGGATAAAAATGATTCCGGCATTTTTAAAAAGGTTAAAAGAGAGCTTCCTCAAGGTCAGTCAAAGCTTTCATATTCCTTGAACCAGCTTGTTGCGGGTCCATCTGCATATGAGAAAAAAATAGGTGTTTATTCTGAAATACCGAAGAATGTAAAAATTCTCGGTGTCGTTGAAAGCTCAAACAAGATAATCATAGATGTCAGCTCTAATATTCAAACAGGCGGCGGGGCTGATAGTCTGTACAGCAGAATGAAACAGTTAATCAAAACTGCTCTTGCAAATTCTCCTAAAAAACCGATTTATCTTTATATTAACGGCAAACAGGCAGAAGTCTTGGGCGGCGAGGGCATAATGATTTCACAGCCGCTGAGTGAGAATTCTCTTGATGGATAAAGATATTGAATACTATTTAAATCTTGATTGGACGCTTGTTGAAGGTACTGATTTGGACTTCAACGGAAATCCTTATCATTATATAGAGATAAAAGAATTTCCGAGTTTTGCATATTGTGCAAAGACAAGAGAAATTGCTCTGGCAAACTATAAAAATCAGCTTCGTTTGATGCTTCAAATTATGCTGGAAGACGGTGAACGCATACCGGAACCCGGCGAGGATGACGACGACGGAATTGATTGGGAAAGTCTGTGTCCTTAACAAGAAAAAAGCATCACGGGATGTGATGCTGTAGTTTTGTGCTATTGCATGTATGAAGTGAGTAGATTATTTGTATAATTGAATTCTCTGATTTTTCTGAGAGCCCTGCTTTCTGTTTGTCTTATGCATTCTTTTGTTACTCCGTATAGTTTTCCGATTTCTTCAAGTGTCTTTCTTCCGAGTTCTCCCAGTCCAAAGCGGAGTCTGACTACTGTTTGTTCACGTTCTTTTAAGGTAGATACGACATATTCAATATCTTTTTTCAAATCCTCGTACTCAGCATTTGCATAGGCGCTTGCTGCCGGATCTTCAAGAATATCTGACAGAGTTACTTCACTGCCTGTATTGAGTTCATATTGTGCATCCAGCGAAACAGACTTTGTGAAAGCATTTAAAAATGCATCAATTTTGTCTGGCGCAATGTTCATTTCTTTTGCTACGTCTTCATTTTTTATTTGAGTGTTGTATTTTTGTTCAAGTTCTGCTTTTACTTTTGAAAATTTAGACAGGGTTTCTTGAATATAAACAGGAACTTTTACACAGTGAGATTGCTCTGAAATGGCTTTGAACATTGCCTGTTTTATCCACCATGCCGCATATGTTGAAAACCTGTAACCCAGTTTGTAGTTGAATTTTTCTACAGCAACCATAAGACCGAGATTGCCTTCCTGTATAAGATCGATAATGGGCAGATGTGAAATGTGAATTGTTTTTTTTGCAATGTTTACGACAAGTTTCAGATTTGCCTGTACAAGCTGCTGTTTTGCTTTTGCTGATGTTTCTTTGTTTCCTTCTTGAATTTTTTTTGCAAGCTCTTTTTCTTCTTCGGCTGTAAGAACACTGATTTTTGAGATTTTTCTAATGTAGTTGTTCAATGTGTCATCGCAATATTGCGGCAGTACATTGTGTTCGGAAGGTTTTGTTGAGGTTGATGAGACAGAATTTTTAGACATACACTTACTCCTAATTTATTAAATAATATCCTAATTTTCGGGTCTGAAATTTGCGCATTAAAACAGCACAGTATAGAACAGTCTATCTGCTGAAAATACGGCTATTAGTGAAAGACGGACAATAATATATCTTAATTGTATATCATTAATATATCATTTAGTATATCAAATTTCAAGTGTTTTATTACGAAATATTACAAAATCAATAAAAAAAAATGATTTTTTGTAATATTTTGTAATATATTTAGTTCATTATGAATACAAATTTTATGACTCATGCCCTTGAAATTGCACAAAAATCGGGAAAAGATATACCGATCGGAGCAGTTATTGTAAAAGATAACAGAGTAGTTGCAGAATTTCATAATGAAAAAGAAAAACGCAATGATGCGACGGCTCACGCAGAAATTCTCTCTATTGTTGAGGCTTCAAAAATATTGAGACAGTGGAGGCTGAGCGGTTGTGATATGTATGTCACTCTCGAGCCTTGTCCTATGTGTGCCTGGGCAATAATTCAGGCAAGATTGGATAATTTGTATTTTGGGGCATATGACAATGTATATGGTGCTTTTTCTGTTTTTCCGGAACTGAAGGCTATTGCTAATTCGAAATTGAATGTTAAAGGCGGTATAATGGAGAAAGAGTGCAAGAATATTCTGGATAAATATTTTGAGGATATGAGATGAATACAAAAGTGTACCTTGATGAATTGGTAAAAACTTATGAGACAAAAGAGTTTATAAAAGACGATCCTGTTCAGTTTCCTCATAGATTTTCGAAAGAAGAAGATATTGAAATTGCTGCGTTTCTTGCATCTATATTTGCATACGGAAAAAGAGAGGTTTTTATTTCCAGGCTGAACGTATTATTTGAAAAAATGAATAATATGCCGCATGATTTTGTTCTGTCATTTTCAGAGGATAATCATATACTGGATGATTTTGATTATCGCTTTTCTGTGGGAATTGATATTGTTCAGATAGTATTAATATTGAAAACATTATATGCCAATGGTGAATCGCTTGAATCTTTGTTTAAATACGGCTGGGAAAAACATCATAATGTAAAAGATATGCTGATTTGTGCTGTGGATTATTTTTATTCAAGAGTTACACTGCCGGTAACAAAGGGTTTTTATCACCTTTTGCCAAATCCCGCAAAAAACAGTGCCTGCAAACGCTTGAACATGTTTTTGCGGTGGATGATCAGGGGAGGAGCTGTTGATCTCGGTTTGTGGCATTTTTTGCCTGCATCTGAGCTTTTAATTCCTCTTGATGTACATGTGGCAAAGATATCCAGAAAATTGGGGTTGTTAACACGGACACAAAATGACTACAAGGCATTGATTGAGTTGATGCAAAGCCTAAAAAACTTTGATGCAGATGATCCTGTTAAGTATGATTTTGCAATGTTCGGATACGGAGTAAATAATTAATTTCTATTTCTTTCCGTAATCCCTTTGTCTTATTCCTTTGATTTTTTTGCCTTTATTTCTTTTTTTCTCTATTTCTCTGTAGGCATTGTCTATAGAAAGTTTTGCAACCTGTTTTCTTTGAACCCTGTCATAGAATATGAGCCAGTGTTTTCTTTTTACGTTGTCGACAGAAAAGGAAATTCTTCCTGCAACTCTGTCACCGGGTTTTATTTTGGAAAATAGAATTGTTGTATCCCCGAAAACTGAAGGATAAAAAGTTGCATTCAGATCATTTTGCAGTGATATATCAAACCCCGTAAAATACTTGTCTGTCAGGTTTGTTATAACAATTGCTATTGTAATCGTGTTAAGTTCTCCAAACGGGTCTTTTTCATAATCAATATTTGTTATTTTTACATTCAGCCCGTCGCAGTTTATTTCTTCCTGCTTTAGCGCCTCATTTTTAAAGACCGGTAAATCTACACCTTTTATAATTTTTACTCTAATTTCATCGCCCGGAGAAATCAAAACATCCTTGCCTTTTTTGTATAATGCCATCCCAAGACCTACCGCTCCGCCGACAGCCGCTCCGCCTGCCAGCGTGTAACCCTGGCTTACTACTGCGGCAGGCAGTCCGAACATATTGAGAGCCAAAAAGCCGCCGACCACACCGCCAAGTGCCGTGTATCCTGCGCTTTTTGCAACAGTTTTTCCCGCTCCGGCAACAGGGTTAAGTTTTGTGCTCATTTGTCCTTCTATCGGAATTTCTCTGCCATCCGGTGTAATCAAATAATCAAAACTGACTTCTATCCATCCGTCTCGTCCCAGTCTTTTGGAGCCTTCTATTGCCTTTACGCTTCCGTGAGCAATTGTTCCTGACGGCAAAATTACGCCCTTTTCACCTTCTACATCAGAAGAAATTTCCGCAAAAAACTCGTCGCCTTCTTCCGTAAATCCTGAACTGAGCACCTGAGATACAGTCATTTTTATTACATCTTTGGGCTCCAGCTGCTCCATTTCTCCGGTGAAGAGTTTTTGATTTTCTTTTTCCAGCTTGTCCGTAAATTCCGCACGGCCTTTGAATGTTTCGTCTGCTGCCGTTGTGTCTTGTGCTGCCGCAGGCTGTTTAACCGGCTCGGCTGCCAAAGAGGACAGACCTGTGTTAACAAATATAAAAGCTGCAAGCAGCATGTATGACAAAATCTTTTTCATAACAAAATTTTACTCTATCTTTTTAATAAAATCACATGTGTAAATCTTTTAGTTGTTTTCTTGAGTTTTATTGCTGATATTCTTTATGTTGTGTTTTTCTCTTATTTCTTTGCGTTCCTGTTTTGTTGTCAGCAGAAAATTCTGGTAGTATACATTCTTTTTGTACTCGTTGTCGACAAGATATTCCGGATAGTTTGAGTATATGTAGTCATAGATTTTCAAAAGTCTTTTTTCACCCGCATTTTTTGAATAGTACATTTCAAACCAGCATGGTTCTGAAACGAGTTTGTTCAATATTGTAATCATTCCGATAGGGTTGTAACCAGCATTGACCATCAAATCCACACCTATTTTATCCGCATTTATTTCATATGTTTTGGGTCTGCTTAACATTACTATCCTTTTCCAGAGCCCCTTATGGGCATTAAGTCCATATGCGATTTCCTGTGAAATAATTGCTGCGATTTCGTCTTCTGATTCAATAAACGGTATTATGCCCTTGTATATTTTTATTTGTTTATCTTTTTTTTGTATAGATGCTTTGATTTCATTTTTCGGTACAAAATAGAAGGTCATTCGTTTTTCTATTTGATTTGAATTTAAAATGCGAAAACCGGTCTCCATAACCTGTTTTTGATATTTTGTATTTTTTTCAAACTTTGTATCCTGCGCCCAGCATACAGATGTTGTAATAAAAAGCGATATTATGCAAATTAAAAATCTCTTCATTTTTTCTCCATATTCTTATTATCAATAGTAAATAACATAGTTTTTTCGTGGTGTTATTACAGCCTGACCTCCCGGCAGCAGCCTCAAAACAGGAACGGCAAAACCGATAAGAAACGGCGTTGTCGCCAATTCGGCAAGCCCTATCCAAAAAGAAAGAGAATAGCCGCTGCTCGAAATCTTTCCGTCAAGAGGAATAAGATTTCCTTTTTTGTCCATCATTTTAAAGTTTTCAATTGTAATTTCTGCAGGAGCACCTCCCATTGCTCTTGGGGCTACTTCCCCCACTTGTGCGTATACAATTGTGTTTTTAGGTATAATTATTTTTCCGTCTTTTTCAACATTCTTTACTACTCTGAATGCAACCTGATCACCTATTTCAGGCAGTGCAAGTTTGTAATTGTCAGTATTTTCTTTGTTCTTTAATTTAATACTGGTTGAACCCGTTTTTATCTTGCTTACAGGCTTTAATACAACTTCTAAGCCGTTTTCTGTCTTTATTTTGCCTGTGTATAAGGGTCTTTTGAATTTTTTATTTTCTTCTGTAAGTACTACTTTTTCATCAGCAATCAGCTCTTTTTTGTAGTTTTTCTGTTTTTTCTTTTTTACCGCTTCCTCTTTGGTAATAGTATAAACGGCTTCATCCTCTATTACTGACGGCTGCTGAGCTGTCCTTTTTCGATTTTTGCTTTGTTCTTTTACTTCATCAGCAATCTCATCTTCAATTACGAGCGGTGTATATTTTTTGCGTTCAGGAACTTCTTGTTTTACATCTTTTTTTATGCCCGTTTTTATAACTGTATTTCTTTTGCCGGCAGCTGCATATGTCATACAGTTTGTGTATGACATAAAACAGGATATTAAAAGTAGAATACTGACTGCCTTTTTCATTTTGTGCTGTTATCCGTCTGCTTTTTTACCTTAAGTTCTTTTATCAGTCTTGTTTTTTTTCTGTCGTTGATTGTTGTTCTGAGAAAGTTTTGATATTCATCATCTGTGAAATAATCATTTTTTGCGATAAAAAGAGGATATTTGTTATAAATATAGTTGTATATGTATGCAGACCTTTCAGAACCGTTGTGGCTGAATATGTTGTATTCAAACCAGTTTTGTTCATCTGCTGTTTTGTTCATTATATTGATTAGCGCAACCGGATTGTAGCCTGCATTAACCATCAAATCCACTGCTTTTTTATCTGCCTTTACTTCGTATTTTCTGGGTGAATATCCTATTGCAACACGCCTGAAAACCCCGTCTTGAACGTCAATGAGTTTTGCAATTTCCAGACTGATGACTGCGGCAAGTTCTTCTTCATTGTCCAGATAACTAAATATTCCCTTTGATACGGTAATTCTTTTGTTTCTGTTGCTGATTTTGACAAAAGGTTCTTGTTTTGATGAATAATAAAAAGTTATTCGCTTTTCGTAGCCGTTTGCATTAAGGAGCCTAAAACCGGTCTGCTGTATTAATTGCTGCGGATGTATTGTTTGAGTAAGCGGATAGGAATAGCAGCAATTTGTAATTGCAAGCAGAATTATACTCAATATGAATAAGCATCTAAGCAACCTCATCCCTACTCCTCG
This sequence comes from Candidatus Gastranaerophilales bacterium, assembly GCA_944326535.1. Classification (GTDB taxonomy): domain Bacteria; phylum Cyanobacteriota; class Vampirovibrionia; order Gastranaerophilales; family Gastranaerophilaceae; genus Limenecus. Next base: position 12,052 of record CALVEJ010000051.1, read on the forward strand.
TATATTTTACAGAATAATTATATCATAATATTTCTTTAAAATAGAACTAGTCACCGAATACAATAAACGGTACGTTGTGCTCAAGCGCATAGCGTCTCAAAAATTCCGTACGCTCGTAGACAGACAGTTCACCGGCTCCATTATAACCCCTTTCATGTTGTCCGAGTTCTGTTCTGTTCAAGAATGCGATAGGATTGCCGATTGTTTCATTGTAATCAATATTGTAAGCAAAGACACCCATTACTTTGTCAGGGTTTGAACCGTACATTTCATTGTATTCACGGTTCCCTTTGCGGGTATTGGAGTTAATTGTGGCAAGAGCTTTTATTATTTTATCTCTTAGTTCTGCCGGCTCAATTTCAGTAAATGACTTGTTTGCGTTTTCTTTTACAAATTGGACATATTGAGCATCATCCATGCCTGTCGCATTTTTAATTAAATCAGAGACATACAATCTGTCGGATTCTCTTGAACCTCCAAAGATGTAGTTTTCTTTGAAGTTGTCAATAGATTTTCCGCATCCTGAACCGGAATCGGTGTTTCCGCCGCCGTGTACGTATTTTGTGTCAAAATCCAGAATTACACCCTGAGGTCTGAAGAAACGATATTTGCTCTCCGGTCGTTCTGTGTAGCTTATGGACAACAGCGCATCAGAGTCAATCAGAGAAAATGCATCAAATTTGCTCAACTGATTTTCATAATCCAAACCGTGGACAAAGAATTTTATATTTCCTGTATCGACATTAGTTTCGTTTCCTCTGTTGTCTACACCCTTTGCTGTAATTCCTCTGGAGACGGAACCTTTTGGAAAACCGATAGCTTCCCAATCATCAACTTCGTTGAATTTGATTACAACAAGCCCGTCTTTGTCCTTGTATACGCCTTTGATGTTGGTGCTTCCGTCGAGATTTACGGTTGTTATTGCATCAGAAATTCTTGCAGCTGAGGGGACTTTTGTTACCGGAAGTACAGGCTGGGATTTCTGCAATTCTTTTACGTAGTCTTTTATTCTTTCGGCGTATACATCTGCTGCCTGTCCGTAACTTCTGACTGTACCGTCAAAAGATACTCTGCTGTCGCCGATGGTAGTATCATGGAAGGAATCATCAGCTTTTACCGCTTTCAAATCAGCATGCGTAAACATCAATGCCATATCAAACAGATTGTCATTTTGCAAATCATATGCAACGGATTGAAGCCGTTTTGTCAGCTCTTCTTCTGATTTGGCAGTGTTGGCATATTCGAGCCATTCGTGATTGCGGGTGAGGGTATACAGTTTTATTTCTTCTTCTTTTGTAAGGTTGAATTTTTTTGCGATAAAGAAAGTATCAAAACTGCCTTGTTTTGCATGAGTTTTGTCACTGTAGCCTTCCGCTTTGGTAATATCGTGAAGCAAAGATGCCAGCATCATAATCTTTTGGTCTGACTCGTTCAGCGTATCAAATTTGGGGTCTTGAGCAACTTTTTGCATTACCTTCAAAGAGTGCTTGAACACATCAAAATCCTGTGTGCCATGCTGGACTCTGCCGATTTGTGTTCTCAATTCCGGCATAATGTCGATAACTTTGTTCAAAAGTTCTTCTACCTGAGGATTTGAGCATTTTATCGGGTTTTGTTCAGAAAATTTGATTACTTCGGGTCTGAGTTTTTCAACAACAGCCTTTGTATTCGGGTCGGTAATTTCTGCGAGTTTTTTGCCGTTGTTGAGGTTTATCGGATAGCCTGTTATAGAGAAACCTGTCTGATTTTTTTTGTTGTGATGGAGCTCAAAGCCAAAATAGTCGTATACTTTCTGACGTTCGTTTGCCGGCAGGTCTTTTACGATAGACAAAACGTTTGTTATAAATTCATCTTTTGAATAATCAAGTTTTATATCAAGAGAAGCAAAATCGGCATCGGAGATTTTTGAAAGCGAAGAGGACAACCCGCCGAGGTTTCTGTTGAATTCCTGTATTCTCTCGGGAGGTTCTATTGTCCTGATATCAACACCGAGTGATTTTACAAGCGACGGAAGCAAACTGCAGTAGGTGTCTTGATCGGTTGGCAGCAGAGGGAACATCTTTTTCATATCATCACTGATATTGAACAGTTCGGTATTGCTGCCTACAAGAGATTTTAGCAATTCTTGTTTACCAGAAATCGAGATTTCGTTTATACTGTTTTTTTCGTATAAATCAACAAATTTTGCCGCAATAACAACATCAGCATTTGACAGTTTGCCGAGATTTTCTTTGCCTATTTTATGTCTTAGTTTTTGTAGTTGTTTTAGAGAAATTGCATTTTCTTCAGATAAAAGCAAAGATATATGTTCGGGCGCTATTTCCTGTTTTTTGTAATTTTGGCATAGATTTTTTGCAAGATCTATATTTGTTTCATTTGTATATTCCAAAACAGTCCAAATTTGATCCTTCGGAAAATCTTTGTCTGTTTTCAACAAATTGTATATTTCTTTTCTGGATTCTAAGTTAGTTTCATTTGTACTGTATAAAACAGCCC
>CALVEJ010000052.1 GCA_944326535.1 Candidatus Gastranaerophilales bacterium
CCTGGACAAAGATATACAATAATACAAACAAAAATATGTACACAAACCATCCTTACAAAAGAGATGTCATCGGCTTCCCCGAGATTATAGCCTCTGTATCAAGAGAAACAATTCTTGACTACTACAGAACTCACTATACTCCGAACAATATTACAACTATTGTTGCCGGTGATTTTGATCATGAGGAAGTCTTGAATTTGGTTTGCAAATGTTTTGATTTTAAAGGCAGAGAAAACTATCAAAACCCGCAGCATGAAATCGATAAACCTGTTAGTGAGGAGAAATACTTTGAACTTAAGGGTAAAATCAATACTGGCTTTGCAATCACCGGCTGGCTAGGACCTGTTGCAAGAGAAATAAAAGACAATATAGGATTGGAAATTATTAATGTTGTATTGGGTGAAGGTCAAAGCTCGAGACTTTATCAAAATTTGATAGAAAAAGTTTCTGACCCTATATTCAACGTTGTAACGACTGATTTTTACAGTTTTAAAGACGGCGGAAATTTCTTTGTTCAGTCGAATTTTAAAGCGGATAAAAAAGATGAGGCACTGGCTTTGATAAAGGCTGAGTTTGAAAAACTTTCCCGTGACGGTATAACGGAACAAGAATTTCAAAAGGCAAAGAAAAAACTCAAGGCACGCTTTGCGGAAAGTTCTGAAACAGTATCGGATATTGCAGAAAATATCGGCTATTATATGACTGTTTGCAATGATCTTGATCTTGTTGAAAAATACCTTGAAGATTTGGAAAATTATACGCTGGAAGATGCAAATAAAATAACAGATAAATATTTGCAGTTTAAAAACTCTGTTACCACAGTTCTTCTTCCTGAATAGATTATAAAGGATTTTAAAATGAAAAAAATAATACTGGAAAACAATATACCCCTCGTCTTGAAAGAAAATAAAAATACTCCGAGACTTGCATTATGTTTTTACTTTAAGATAGAAAAACCCGAGAAAAAGGCAGGTTTGTATACCGTGCTGAACAGATTGTTTCTGCAGGGTACAAAAAATCGTACGGCGCAGCAGCTGGCAAATGAGCTGGACGAAAATGCCATAGATTGTTACAGCGAAATGAAACAGGATTTTATTCGTTTTAAGCTGCAATGCCTTAATGAAGATTTTGAAAAGGGTATTGAAATACTGGCGGATATTATTAAGAATTCGACATTTGATGATTTCAATAAAGAGGTTATTAAGCTGAAGGGCGAAATTCCAGCAGAAATGGATGACCCGAAATCAAAAGCAATGGATGCTTTTTACAAAAATATTTTCAAAAATCATCCGTATGGTCATACATATACAAAAATATTGGAAGATATTGATGATATTACTCAGAAAGATGTTTTGGATGCATATAATGATTTGATATCAAATTCTCCAAAGGTAATTAGTCTCGTAGGCGATTTTGATGAGAATTATATTGTTGAATTGCTGAAAAAGCATTTTTCACAAATAAAAAATGCATCTGCTTTTAATTCGCAAATTACTACGCCGGTTCTTTCCGAAACACAGATTGTTAAAGTCGAAAAGGATGATGCTTCTCAGGCGCAAATTATACAGGGCTGGCATGTGCCGACAATATATGACAAAGACTATCCGGCAATAATGGTTATGAATACAATGCTTGGTTCAAGCGGATTGTCTTCCAGACTGTTTTTGGAATTGAGAGATAAAAAAGGACTTGCATATGTTGTCAGAAGCAGCTATGAAATATATGACAAAGCTGCTTTGTTTAATGTGTATATTGCGACAGAACCAAAAAATATAAAGACTTCTCTTGAAGGTTTTAAAATAGAATTGGATAAGATAAAAAATATTCCTGTTTCTGAGCAGGAACTGGAAAATGCTAAGAACAACCTTGTCGGAAAGAGACAGTTTTTTACCGAAACCAATTTGCAGCAATCCAGCTTGATGGCTTTTTATGAGGATAAAGGGCTTGGTGCTGATTATGAAGAAAAACTTATTGAGCAGATTAATAAGGTTACGACTGAAGATATTCAAAGAGTGGCAAATCTTTGTATAAAAGAACCGTATGTTCTGACGGTTCTGGCACCGAAGGAATATCTGGAGTTTTAGTTGATTATTGTTAATGTTAGCTGAGGTATGAAGCAAAGATGGCTCAAAATCCGATAAGAAAAGGTTTGAAAGTACAAGTAGAGATAGATACAGGCAGTGTAATAGGTTCAAGAAGCAGAATTGACTGCTATATAATAGAGCCAGACCTTGACAGGTTGACTGTCTCTTTTCCTGAGTCAGCGGAGGAGTTGATTCCGTATTTGTCAGAGGGATCTGAGATAAAAGCTTTTATCTATACCTTTACCGGAATTGTTATCATTGATTCAATCGTTTATGATGCGCCTTTTGACGGAAGGATGGTTATTGAGTTTAATGAAGAGCATCAGATTATTCAAAGAAGAAAATATCTTAGAATGCCTTATATTACTGATTTGTATTTGCAGCTGGAAGAAGGAAACCTCAGAACCGACACGATTGATGTTGGCGGCGGCGGGGTCAGATTTGTATGCGAAAAGCATTTTTCTAATGAAATGAAGGTGAAAGCGCAGCTGCGTATAAACAAATTTGAACCTATGGTAAAGGTTGATGGTATTATTTTAAAAAAGAATTTTTATAAACCCAATGAGTATGTTCTTGAATTTATGCAAATTACAGAAACAGACAGAGATAAAGTCGTAAAAAAATGTATAGAACTTGAAAGAGAACAGAATAAAACTAACTAAAATGCTTAAAACTTTTGCAAAAAAGTTACATGTATTTTAATATAACTATATACAGACATTGTAGATTAATATGTTTAGATTAAGATATCAGCAAGAAAAAGCGAATAAAGAGTTCAAGGTTAACAATTCCCTTCAAAAAGCAATTGAAAACTGCCAGATTGAACTTGCAAAAGATCCGACAAATGCGGCTCTTCATGTCCGTTTGGGCGATTTGTATATAGAATGGCATCTTGATATTCATCAGGCAAGACAATATATCGATGAGGCTATTACTGAATATCAAAGGGCTCTTGAATCTTATATAAATTCAGCAGAGATTTATTTTAAAATAGGGATGGCTTTTTATTATAAAAATGAAATTGACAGAGCTATCAATTATTTTAATCTTGCGGTTGAAAAAGATCCAAAAAATGCGGATTCTTATTATATGCTCGCATGCTGTCACACGAAAAAGGCTCATTTCCCGGATGCAATGGATTTTACAGAAAAAGCCATAAAATTGAAACCCTTTTCTTCATCAAGGGCACACTTTTTGAGATACAACCTTTATCGTGTTATGTCGGTAAAGACTTTTAAAACAAAAATGAAACGCCACAAGGAGTTTTTGCTCTCTGTGCTGACTCTGCCTTTTGATAAAAATGCAATAAAGGCTGTTGCCAAAGTTATTTCATATTTTCAGTTCATGCCTATGCTAATTCACGGCTGGATACTTGTTGCCAGAAACGGTATAGACAAAGCCGTTGATTTGTATAGAAGTGCTCTGGAAAAAGCACCCGGATTTATTCTTCTATATTGCCTTCTGGGAGATATTTACAGAGCAATGGGCAGATATGAAGATGCTATTCTTGAATATAAAATGGCAATAATTATGGATAGCCTAAACATTACGGCTTACCGTTCTTTGTGCTCCGTATATGAAGAACTCGGAGATCTGGACAGCGCTGTTGAATCTTACCAAAAATTGATTGAAATCCAGCCGAATGCTGCTGAATATTACAGCAATCTGGCTAATATTTTGTATCTTAAAGGCGATGTTAAAGATGCAATTTCTTACTACCAAAATGCAATTACACTGAACCCCAGACCCGAGTGGACGAGTATCATTGCACAGACACTGGGCTATGTTTTTCAGGAGTCAGAAAAAAATGCCGATGCTGCAATCAGTGCATACCAGTCTGCGTATCTTCTTACGCCGACGGATATTGATATATTCATAAATCTTGGCAGCGCTTTTTATGACAAACAAGAATATAATAATGCTCTTACCGTATACAGAAGGGCTCTTGAGCTAGATCCAACAAATGCAAAAATTCACTGTAATCTTGGATTTTTACATTGGGGCAAGGGCGACATAGATGAGGCAATAAAAGAGTATGAATTGTCAATTAAATATGACTCGACATATGATATTGCTTATAACAACCTCGGCGTAATTTATCTTGATGATTTGGGCAGGGTACAGCAAGCCATAGACCTTTTTGAAAAAGCTATACACTACAATCCTAATTACGCTCTGGCTCATTACAATTTAGGTCGTTCTATTGCCATAAAGGGCGATAAGGTTGAGGCGGCAAAGCTTTATCAAATTGCTATGGATTTGAATAATGTTACAAATGAACTTGATCCTCAGGAAATTACGGACAAGATACAGGGACTTTTTGACTCATAGAGAGTGATTTTTTATGAAACATATTGATGAAATTAGAGTATATTATGCTGATACTGATGCCTACGGCGTTGTATGGCATGGTGCTTATTTGAGATGGATGGAAGCCGGCAGAGTCAATTATACAGAGAAGGTTCTGGGTCTTGACTTGAAAAAAATGCAGGAGGATGGATGTTTGCTTCCTGTTGTAGAGCTGAATATGAAATATAAACTTTCAGCAAAGCTTGATGAACATTTGATTTTGGAAACAGAGGTTGAACAGCTCAGACCGAGTGCAATAGTTTTTAAACAGACACTCAGAAACAAGGAAACCTCAGCTGTAAATATAATTGGTACTGTAACATGCGTTGCTGTTGACACAAAAACAAACAAAATGTTCAGACGTTTGCCCGAGTTTATTACAGATGCGTATAACAAAAAAGCTCTTCTTGTATAAATGTTCGAGAAAAATTCGTGATAAGGAGCACTCTGCCGAATAAAAGCTGACTAAAAGTCAGGTTTTATGAGAGGAAGACGTGAACGAATTTTTGGAGTGACATATTGAAAAGGTGAGTCTTTGAGCTTCGAAGGCTCGAAGCAAGGACTCCGTTAAGGGTTGACTAAATGTCAAGCCTTAATGGACGGGAAGACGACACTAGATTAAATTATTATTCCGCAAGCGCTTCGAGGACTGCTATTTTCATTACTTCCGGCTTTGCTTTTTGTCCTGTCCAAATTTCAAAAGCCTTTGCTCCCTGATGAACAAACATATCCAGTCCTGTTATTGTTTTGTAGCCATTGTTTTGTGCTTGCTTTAGCAGTTCTGTTTTTAGCGGATTGTAGACTATATCATATACGGCTGCATCTTTTGGCAGAGTTTTTAATACACTTTCATCAATAGGACTTGTTCCCATTGCTTTGCCTCTCATACCAATAGGCGTTGAGTTGACAAGCATTTGAGACGTTGACAGATCCCGCAGACTTTGCATTTGTTTCAGGTTAAATGTAATCTGCGGAAAGCTTGTTCTCAAAAAATTTATTACATTCTGTGCGTTTATTATATTTCTTGCATAAAAGTCAATCTGTTTTACTTTTATATTTGAAAAAGCTATTGCAGCTGCTCTTGCTGCACCGCCTGTTCCCAGTATTGATACTGTTTTTCCTGTTAGAGATTTTTGTGTTTCTTTATCAATAGCAGTCTGAAAACCGTATATATCCGTATTGTATCCGTAAAAAGTCTTGTCTTCCATTATCTTTACGGTGTTTGCGCATCCTGCTATATCAGCGGAATAATCGAATTCGTCCAAAAACAATGTAATCGGAACTTTGTGCGGAATTGTTACATTAAAGCCGGTGTATCCCTGAGAACGGAGTTGCTTTACTCGTGTAATAAGGTCTTCGCTCTCTGTTTCCAGAATTTCATAGCTTCCTTCAAGACCAAGTTCTTTTAGCATTGCATTGTGCATTACAGGAGAAAGAGATTGTGTCAGAGGATAGCCGATTACTGCAAATTTGTACATTTATTGCTCCTCCTCAAGAGGTTTTGAGTAACCGCATTTGCTGTTGGAGCAAACTATTTTTGATTCTTTTTTGGTAATCTTTTTGACCATGTACTCTCCGCATTCCGGACATTTTTCTTTGACAGGTTCATTCCAGGAAACAAAGTCACAGTCAGGATATTTATTGCAGCCGTAAAATATTTTTCCGTATTTTGACTTTCTTTGAATTACTTCACCCTCACCGCATTTCGGACATTTTACGCCGGTTGTGATAACAAGTCTTTTTCTGTGTTTGCATTCATCATTTGTGCACTGAAGGTATTTTCCGTACGGACCTGCTTTTATAACCATTTCAGAACCGCATTTTTCACATTTTTCTTCGCTCTTTTCTTCTACGGGTGCTGCTGAGCCGTCTTTGTTTAACGGGAGCATTGTTTTGCATTCCGGATATCCTGAGCATCCCAAAAACTGTGTACCAAAGCGGCTTGTTCTTACTATCATTTTTTTGCCGCATTTCGGACAGACTACATCAGATTCTATAAGCACACGGGGCATTTTTTCTTTTGCTGAGTTTACTGTATCTGTAAATGGCGTGTAAAAGTCTTTTAGTACATCTGTCCAGACTGCTTTTTCTTCTGCAATATCGTCAAGTTTTGTTTCCATTTGTGCGGTGAACTCGTAGTTCATAATATCTGTAAAATATTTTACGAGCTCTCTGCATAATGTTCTGCCCAATATTGTCGGAGCAAGGGCTTTTTCCCTCTTTTCAACATAACCTTTTTGCTGGATTTTAGAGATAATAGGCGCATATGTAGACGGTCGGCCTATTCCGTGTTCTTCCAGCGCTTTTACAAGCGATGCTTCTGTATATCTTGGCGGCGGCTGTGTAAAGTGCTGTTTTGGGGCTATTTTTTCAAGCTGTACCGTGTCGCCTTGTGCAAGATCCGGTATTTTGCTTTGATCAGTATCTTCTTCACTGTCGTTGTAAACTTTCAAAAATCCGTCAAATACGATTTTGCTTGTGCCTGTTTTGAACAGATAATCACCGGCTTCAATGTCAACTGATGTGTTTTTGACTTTGGCATTTTCCATTTGTGAGGCAATAAATCTTGACCAGATAAGCTTGTATAATCTGTATTGCTCTGAAGTCAAATACTGCTTTATGCTGTCAGGTGTGCGGTCAATATATGACGGACGAATTGCCTCGTGGGCATCTTGTACATTCTTTCCGCTTTTTGTGTATATATTCGGTGTTTTGGGATAATAATTTGCGCCAAAATTTTGTGTAACAAATTCTTTTGCGGCTGCCTGTGCATCATCAGAAATTCTCGTTGAATCGGTTCTCATATATGTAATCAAACCGACAGGTCCGTCAGTACCTATATCAATACCTTCATAAAGCTTTTGAGCTATCTGCATTGTCTTTGAAACGCCATAACCCAGTTTTGAGCTGGCTTCACGCTGCAATGTTGATGTAATAAACGGTGCCGAGGGCTTTCTTTGTGTATCTCTGCAGGTAACTTTTGAAACTTCGTATTTTAATCCTTTTTGAGAAAGTTCAGCGACGATTTTGTCTGCCTGTTCCTTATTTTTTATTTCAATTTTTTTGTCTTTGTATTTTGAAAGTTCTGCAGAAAAAGGAAGCTTCCCTTTTAATAAATTTGCGCTGATTGTCCAGTATTCAACAGGAACAAATGCGTCAATTTCATCTTCTCTTTCGCATATCATTCGAAGAGCCACACTTTGAACTCTTCCTGCAGAGAGACGATAGTTTCTCATTTTTTCCCATAAAACGGGGCTTATTTTGTATCCTACGAGCCTGTCCAAAATTTGTCTTGTTTGTTGTGCTTTGACTCTGTCCATGTCAATTGCACGTGAATGCTCTACCGCATTTTTTATCGCTTTTGGGGTAATTTCGTTAAACTCAATTCTGTATATTTTGTTGTCAGGAACATCAAGAACCTGTCTGACATGCCACGCTATTGCCTCTCCCTCACGGTCAGGGTCGGATGCAAGATATACTTTGTCAGATTTTTTTGCAAGTTCATTCAGCTTGCTTACAACAGCTTTTTTTTCAGGGATTACTATAAAAGACGGTTCAAAATTATTTGCAACATCAAATCCGAGAACTTTTGGCGGAAAGTCTCTTATGTGTCCGTAACTGGCTTCTATCTGGTATGAGTCTCCGAGTATTTTCTTGATTGTTTTTGATTTTGCAGGAGACTCTACAATTACCAGCGCTTTTTCTTTTTTTGATTTAGCCGGTTTTTTTTCTTGTTTAGCTGTGTTTGTTTCTTTAGTCTTTGCCATTTTTATTTTATTTGTAACAAAACTGATGAGCCTAGATATAATAACATTCTCAAAATTTTTAAGCAAATATTAATAAATTTGGTATATGTGGATGATTTCTTTATAAATTGCTGAATTTTTTTATAGTTTTGCCGATCAGTATAAAGACATGAGACTGAGGTAGGCATGCTAGAGCAACAAAATATGAACAATGTGGAGAATAATACAGTAAAGGAAGATGAGGAAGGTAAATCTTCTGTTTACAGGACTCTTGAAAAAGCCAGAGTTTACCATGAAAAATATTTGCTGAGATGTAACAGCTCTGATCTTGAGTCGGCTGTTGCTTACTATATTCAGGCAATTAAAGAGGATCCCAAAATTCCTGAAACTTATTACAGACTTGCCAGTTTGATGTATGAAAACGGTCAAATTTCACTGGATTCTGCAATTGAACAGTGTAAAGTCGCTATTAATATTGATCCAAGTAATACAAATGCTCATATATATACGGGGTATTTTTTGAAACTTGCCAGAGATTTTGAAGAAGCGGAAAAAGAATTTAAAAATGCTATTAACCTTAATCCTATAAACTCTGCCCGTCCACGCTTGATTCTGGCTACGCTGCTCTACGAAAAAATAAATAAAGTTAAGCCCTCTCTTGTCGATTTTTTGCGTATGGTTTACTATGCTTGTTCAGGATGCCTTACTGTTTTGTGGGATTTTGCATCTTTGAAAATGTTGTACAAGAATATTTCTGATGACGCACTTGTGTTTTTGTACAAATCTTATGGTAATTTTTTGGAAAAAATAAAAAACAGCTCTCTTGCTGTTGCAACATATGATGCTGCTGCTGAAAATACGGGAAGAGATGAGTATTTCTACAATAAAATAGGCGATATTTGCATAAAAGAACATGCCCCTGAATATGCTCTTGAAGCCTACAAAAAGGTATTGGAATCAAATCCGTATGATCGCTGTGCTCTTATCAAACTGGCGACAATTATTCAGACACATTTTCCTGAAAATGTCGATGATGCAATTGACTGTTATACAAAACTTTTAGAAATTGAACCGGATAATGACAAGGTGTATTATGAACTGGGGCATCTTTATCTTCAGAAGAACGATAGTCTGCCCGCTGTAAATGCTTTTTCTATGGCTCTTGAAAAGGATGAAGAAAATCCTTTTTATCACAACAGCATGGCATTTGCTCTCGTACAGCTGGAACAGTATGACGAAGCAATAGAACATTATCAGAAAGCAATAAACATTAACCCTGATCCGTACTGGACATCTATAGTTTGTCAGGCGCTTGGTTCTGTTTATCTTGAAATAAAACAAAATCATGAGGCAGCTATTGTTTTGTATCAAACCGCAGCTGTTTTAAACCCTGATTCGGAAGAAAGCCAGATTGCTATTGGCGATACATATTTTTCTATAGATGAGTATGATAATGCAATAAAAGCATACTGCGATGCAATAAAAATTAATCCTGAAAACGCAAAAGCATATTGCAAATGCGGAATGGCTTTGTGGGAAAAAGACTATACCGAAGAGGCGATTGTCGCTTATCACAAGGCGATTGCTCTTAATCCCGAATATGCTATTGCATATAACAACCTCGGTGTAATTTATCTTGATGATATAGGCAATGTTAACGAGGCAATAGAACTTTTCTCAAGAGCTGTTGACTCCAGTGAAAATTATGCGCTTGCTTATTTTAATCTCGGCAGATCATATGCTATGCTCGGACAAAATACAAAAGCTGCGGGATATTTTCAAAAAGCTATGGATTTAAATGAGTTTTCCGGCGAATTAGACGAAGAAGATATCAGATACAGACTCCACAAACTTTTCGAAGTGTAATTCATATATCTTAATAGTTTTGTGTTTTTTTGAAAATTAACATAAAATCTGAATAGGTAATAACGGGGATTATGTTGATGAGTGTCGTATCAAAAATTCGTAGGTTTGTTATGGGCGAACTTGCAAATTCCGGTTTGGTTGATATTTATGTCACTTATTGGCTGGAGCTTGAAAATTCTTTTCTCGATGCTGCCGAGAGGGTAAATGAAAATCTTCTTGAAAAATTCTTTGTGGACTATCTTACTATCCAAAACAATGGTGTTATCCCCAAAAGAGAACAGTTGTTTATGAATTTTGTTGAGTTTTACCGCAATGCATCAAAATTCCAGAAAAAGGAAATTATTATAAAAAATATTTTCAGATATTCCGTTTATTACTTAAAAATACTTTTTGCATCTTTGTCTGATGACGATATCAGAATAAAAATAAAACAAATAAATGCATACAATGCCAAGGATGCATACCCGTTTTTGATGGAAGTTTTTGAGGATTATGAGTTTGCGCATATCAACCGTGCCATGCTTTTGGAGATACTTGATACGGTTATCGGCTTTATTGAAGAAAGGAATTCTAAAAAGCCGTCACAAATTGCCTTGTCTTTTGCCGGATTGAGTACTGAAATTAACAAAATGCTTGTCCTAAAGGATTATACTCCGCATTTTGTGATTGAGGAAACAGATTTGCAGGACAAAGATACAATTAACTCCCTGTACTTTCAAAACCGCCCTGCTTAATTTTTATTGCTAATTATGCTTTTTTTCTGCCATGACGTCTGTATGGACCGGTCATAAGTGTGTCTTGCTTTTCTGAAAAATGTTTTTGTTGTTCTATGTATTCTTCCAGTTTTATTTTGCGGTTTTCTTTTGCCTTTTTCAAATCAAGGCTTTTTGTATCTATGATGATTAACCCCTCTGACTCTTCTCCGAGCGGTGATTTGATATCATTCGGCCAGGTGTCATAATCGGCAAGTTTACCTTGGTTTATGTAGTCGCAGATTTCATCAATTTGTTTTTGCGTGTTTTCAGGCATTTGCGGATGTTTTGCTATAAAATCATCATATTTTTGTGTCATTCTTTCATGATTGCATTTGCCGCAAAGATAGATATAATTTTTCTTGTCGCTTTCGCCGTTATCCCCGAATCTGTGCTGGGGTTTTACATGCTCTTTTGTGTTTCTTAAACGTTTTACAAGAACTTCGACAAAATTATTTGAGCCTCTGGGGGCATATTTTACAATGAAAGCATTTGCATCATTTTTTGAATCAGGTAAAGTTTCTAATTTCTTCATTATCAGATCAGCTATTTGCCTGTCTGAAGGCTGTTCAAAAGGCATCGGTTCCAGTGCTCTTGCAAACAGGTCTATTACCCTCTGCCTTTTGTGCATAATATCGGAACTTTCGTAGTTAAATATGTCATATGATTGTTTGTACGCATTTTTTGCTCTTTTTGCATATTGCGGACTAAGCTGCGGTATTAACTGAGCAACTTTGTTTAATTTTGCATTTTGTTTATCCTGCAGCTTTTTCATATAATGCGCTCTTATTCCGGGTTTTGTAAAAATATTTGAGATGTTTTCGGAAGGATATATTTTTGCATATCTTCTTAATTCCTGAAAAACTGTGTCTTCCGTGTTTTGAAAATCCGGCTTTAACTTTTCTATTTCTTCTACAATATAAGATATACTGCGTGAGATATTCCTGCATTTATTTCTTAGTTCTCCCAAAGCCTGATATTGTTCTTTTGAATTAGTCCGTCTGTAATTGCTTACTCTTTCTGTTTGCATAAGCTCATCCATGTTTAAATTTTTGTTTTTGTTTGCCTCGTTTTTTATAAAAGAGTAAGCTTTCTGCATATATCCGGGCTGTTCTTTCACCCTGAAATTTTGTTCATGTTTTATTTTTTCAAGAGCAATATGTGCAGGGTAATATACTTTTTTGTCCATAAATTCTTGGACAACGGAGTTCTTCAGCATAAGATTGCCGCAGCATGCACAATGTAACTCAAGCTCTCTCGGGTCATGAATAAATGGCGATTTAAGAAAAGAGACGGCACGTTTAAAAGAGATTGTGTCAGTTAAAGGCTGAGTAGGCATTTTTATTGATGGAACATTATAAGATTGCTGATTTTGCTCATTTATTCTCTGTGAGTTGTTCCTTTTGTATACTAAATTCAGATTTACAGGTAGTATTTTCATTTTTTCTCTTTCAGTCTTTTTATATTTAGTGTCTCTTTTTGTAAAAATAACATTTTCCAAACTTGAAAACTTTATTTTGTTTGTCTATAGCCTTTTTTGTCTCAACGTATAAAAGCTGTCTCAGTTTTCTTTTTAGCTTTGCCTGTTCCGGATTCAATCTGCTGATATCAATGTTGATTGCATTCTTTGATTCTACTTGCAGTGCTTTTTTTATTTCTTGAGGATACTTGTCATATCCGGTTAAAATTCCGTTGTTTATGAAGTAAATAATTTTGTCCATCTGGAGTTGTTCATTTTCTATCATTTCCGGATGAATTTTTGTGAATATCTCATAACTCATTCTCTGTCTTTCGAGATTGCATTTTCCGCAAAGTCCTATGTAGTTGTAAATTGTGCTTGGACCGTTGTCTCCTATTCTGTGATGAGGTTTTACATGTTCAAATGTATTGCGCTGTCTGCCAAGAAGCGTTTCCACAATAGTATTGGTGCTTTTTTGCGAACCTTTTATCATAAAAGCATCAACATCAGTTACAGAACTGGGAAGCGAGTCTGCTATATCTGCAATTTTTTTGACTGAAGCATGATTATTTGATTTTTCAAAAGCGCTTTGGAACTCTGCTATTACCCTGCTTCTTTTGTGTCTTATTGAAGGTTCTTCATTTTTGAAGATTTCTTTTGCATTTTTTATTGCATCCAGCACAAGAGGTTTTACATCAGGCTCAAGAGACTCTGAAGCAAATTCTATTTTGTTTAGTATATCCATCTGTTTTGCTTCAAGATTTTTGAGATAATGATTGTGAATTTCCGGTTTGTTCAAAATAGTGTGGAATGTTTCATTTGGATATTTTTTTGCAAGCCATTGCAGTTCTTTGAATGCCCGTTTTTCAACTTTTCTGAAATCGGGATTTAGTTTTGTTATTTCGTCTATAATATACTTTGAGTTGTGAGCAATGAGTTTTGTCATTTCTCTAATTTCGTCAAAAGCTTCGCTTCCTTCAGGAGAGAGCTTTCTGCGGGCTTCTTTTACAGCTCTTTTGGTCAGAATATCATTCATTGTGAGCTTGGGATGCTTTGCTGAGTAATCCCTAAGATAAGAATATGCATGCTTCATTTCTTTTGATGCTTTACTCTCTTTAAATATTTTTTCATTTTTTATTCTTTTTAGAGCAATACTTGCCGGATAATATATTTTTTCATTCAAGAATTTATTTACGGCATCGTTTTGAAGCATCTTTTTCCCGCAGCATCCGCAGGTGAGATCCGGAATTTCTCTCAGATCATTGATAAATAATCTTGGTAAAGCTGCAGATTTGAAAGATACTGTGTCACAAGCAGGTTGTCTGCTTAAAACGGGATTGGCTATCGCAGTATTTTGGTTTTGAATACTTACATATGAGTTATATCTGTTATTTATTGCTGATATTTTCATAATATTAGAAAAACTGTAATCCCTTTGCCTTGTTATTTTGTAAAAATTCTTTTACATATTTTCAGAAGAAAACCTTTTTCCCTGTCAGGAAAAAGGTTTTTGTTAAGTCTATGAAATATCCCATCTGCCGCATGTGCCGCCCCATCTTGCGATGATATTGCCTTTGATGTCTTTTATCTCTTTCGGGTGTTCTTCGGGCAAGTCACCTTCGACAATTGTAATGACTTCGCAGTTGTTTGAACATCCCGTACACTGATTTGTTATGGAGTTAAAGTGCATATTTCCGACTTCCCAGCCTTTGAATTTTGTCGGAGTTTCCGTATATTGATGATTCTCCATAGCCAGCAGAGCTGCGCCTATAGCACCCATTGTTTGATGGTTATCAGGTACTACGACTTTTGTGTTTAAAGCTTCCTCAAATGCTTTTACCAT
>CALVEJ010000053.1 GCA_944326535.1 Candidatus Gastranaerophilales bacterium
GCCGCAGTGGACTCGAACCACCGACCTCACCCTTATCAGGGGTGCGCTCTAACCACCTGAGCTAGCAGCCCACATTCAATTTTCAACCCAGTGTTAGAATCTAACTTTGAAAGCTTTTCGCTTTCTTGACCGCCTGAGCTAGCAGCCCTGACTTTACCATCAACTGTCACAATCACAGCCCTCTTTTCAGCCAGTAAATATATTACAACATAGACAAAATATGAAATCAAGTTTTTTCTTTTAAAATAAAATTACATTCCTATATCACTATCTATCTGAAGTCCATCCACTACCGACAAAATAGTAGCCAGCTCAAGCAAAACAGACTGATAGTTTCTTATCTCAGTAACCGATTTTGATACCGGGATTTCAAACCAATCTTTTGAAGAGACAAATGCAATATGAACGTTATCATTTTCAAATGAACACATTAATTTAAAATTTCTGTTTTTACAAGCAACTTTCACCAATCTATCCATAAATGCCGTAGTTAACAGATATCTTGCCTCCACCTGATCCATAGAATAAACTTCAAAAATCTTTTCAAATACAGGGTCTTCTAATTTTACATTTGAAAACCCGTATATTCCGTTAAAGGAATTAAAAAAACCTTTATCTGTTGTAACAATTGTCTTTCCTTTAAATTTCTTCTTGCTTGGTACAGTAACAAGTATCCCATTAAATATATTAATAACCCTTCTGTTTTTACCGGAACCCGTTACTCTCTTTAAGTCAAGCTCTTGAATAGTTATATTGAGCCCATTATACTCTCCTGAGATAAAATCATCACACTTATATCTGTTAAATTCGTAAAATAAATCCAGGCTATGAATATATGTTTCATTTATATCACAATATTCTTTATTTTTTGCGAAATATTTAAAATTGCCCCAGTAGGAAAAAAGCTGCCCAAAAACTGTCTCTTTTGCTTTTGTTTTGTAATGTTTCAAAATCATGTATACAAAACTGTAAAATACAAAAATAAGAGTAACAAACATGTATAACAAATCACCCGCACTCTTTGCTCCCTCCTTAAGAGAAGGCAAAACTGCACCCCCAAAAAGATATGAACAAACAGCTACACCCACAGCCCCGACTATTGAAGCAAACACAATATAAAAGACTCTTTGTTTTTCCAACGGCATTAAAGCAGGAATGATTTTTTGCCTGCAAAAGTTTATAAACTCATCAGTAGCCATATCTTGTATCAAGTTAACAGATTTATTTTTATTTTCCACTTTTACATTCCAATATTGTCATCAACTTTCAAAATATCAACGATTGAAAAGACTTTCGTTATATCAACAAGAACTTCTCTGAGCATCTCCATTTCCAAAAATGTTCGTTCGGCGGATACTGTAAACCAATCTTTGGAATTTGCTATTGCCATACACATCTTTCCATTATTGAAAGCACAAAATATCTCAGTATTGTATTCATTTTTAATATTAATCAATCTTTCCATAAAGGCAGTAGTCAATATATATCTCGCCTCAACCTGATTATCTGAATACACCTCAAAATATCTTTCAAAAACGGGATCCTCCAGATATACACGTGATAGTTTTTTTATACTTGACGAATTACCTATCATTCCTTCATCAGATCTTATTACTATTGATGAAGAAAATCTTTTTTGAATATCAACTTCCAGCCACAACCCTTTAAAAAAAACTTCCTCTTTGGATTTGTATCTGTTTCCTGTGCCTGTAGAAAATTGAAATTCCACATCCGCTATTTCAAGATTTAAACCATTGTATTTACCTACAATATAATCATCGTATGAAAAAGCTTCAACCATATTAAAAAATTTTGTATCCTTTATTTTTTTTCGAAGCAATGAGTTAATATTTCTGTGTAAAACATCTTTTGGAGAATGATATTTAAGTCGTCCGATATATGTAAATAAAAGGTTAAAAATTGCGGCTTTGAAATTAGTTACAATATTCTGTTTCTTCTGTTTTGTATACATATTATATCCGGGTATTATTCCTAAAATTAAAGAATAAGCAAATGCAGCCTGAACTAACAAGTTCAAATCTTCTTTCGGAATAATAAAAGCAACAAAGCATAAAATAATCAATGGAATAAACAAAACAATAATTAAAGGTTTCATTTTTTCTGATGATTTATTCAATTGTCCAATTAGCTGTATTCTACGGTTTTCTATAGGTGCAATAATTGGCAAAAGCTTTTTCTTATAAAAATCTTCAAAATCCGTTGAGGTCAAAGACTCGAGTATTTCAGAAGTTATTGTTTTATTTTTCATGTCTTTACCTTTCTAAAGTATAATATTGTTATGTAATTTAACGACTGAAGCACAAATTAATTTCTTGCCTGAAAAATTTATAAACTAATTAAACACCCTATTTTGTACAAAATCCATATTTATTATATTTTGTTTTTTTGCATCCATATTAAAGCCCCGTTTTTTGCTCAAGTCTTAAGCTCTTAACAAGTTCCACAGCCTGTTCTAATTCATCAAATAGAGGTTTAAAAGTTTTTTCATTCGTAAGGGGCATTGATATATCAAGCTCAAACAAATCTTTGCTATCTTGCACACCTATATAAACATTACCCACTTCAAAAGAACCAATTATCTGTCTTTTCTTCCTATCCATAGCATTTACAAGCCGGTCCATAAAAGCTGTAGTCAAAAGATATCTTGCCTCTATCTGATTAGTAGAATATACATCAAATTCTTTTTCAAAAACATTGTCTTCAAAATTAACACGCTCAAGCATTGTTTCAATATCACCTAATATCTTCAGTTTCTTATCAGCTCTTATCAAAGTCACACCTGAAAAATTTTTAAAAGACGGAGCAACAATCAACATACCTTCAAAAATCTTTTTTGTGATTTTTGTCTTATATCCGACAGCAATGTTGTATACCCCTATATCATAAATTTTAAAGTTTATATCTTCTGATTTATAAATAAAGCAGTCATCACACACAAGTTTTGTAAACGTACCAAACACTTTCAGACAGCGCAATTTATCAAAAAGCTTCGACACTTTCTCATCACTCATTACAACATATTCAAAATCAGGCACATCAGCCAAAACAAGATTATAAACTTTTTGCTTAATTTCTTTTTTATATTTTAAAAGCATTAACCCCTTGTATGTATCTATACCGCCCGCAATACTTGAAAATACAAACAAAAAAATAAAACTAAAACCCAAAACAGACATACTAAAAAATGCACCATATAATAATATAAGAAGACATAGCCAAGACAGCACTTTGCATACAACCGCAAATCCATCCAGAATGCACTTTTTACTATACAGCTTACAGCGCAATTGTTCTAACTCTGCAAATTCCGTTTCTTTGGGCATAAAAAATCGCTACTCTTCATCACATGTTGGACGCAGAATAATAATAGAGTTTATATTCAACTGAACAAAATCGTGAAATTCTGTTCTTCTGTTTGGAAGCTGTCTATATGCTACTTCACAGTCTTTTATTGCAACAAAGCGCTTTTTACCGTTAAGAATATCAGAAAGAACACGGCTTCTCTTACCTATTTTAGGCATAAACACATATCCCTTAATTTCATAATCCTGCGTGATTACAAGAACCCTCTCTGACCATACACCGTTTGTAAAGTCGTCGTTTCCAAGTTCCTCTATTTCAAATGATTCAAAATCTTCTGTCATTTTTTATCCTTTTTCCTTTTTATGTTCTACGATAATTGATAAGACTGGAACAACGGCAAATACAATGCGAGTGCCAGAAACATTACTATACTACCTATTACAATAAGCATCAAAGGCTCAATCATTTTTGTCAAAGCATCAATGATATCATCCAATTTTTTATCCAAAAACAGTACTGATTGATGAAGCAATTCTCCAAGTTTACCTGTTTGTTCACCTGTTGCAATCATAAACAAAACCATTGAAGGCATAATATTTGATGCTCTCAACGCTGTAGAAAGGTGTGTACCCTGTTGAACCTTATTAATCGCTTCCGTTATTTTCTTTTTAATAGTCTTATTATCAATCGTCAAATTGCCAAGATGCAAACAATCCACAATAGGAATACCCGCCTCATAAGCTACAAACATTACGGTAATGAAGTTTGAAAAGTTTGCGTATTTCAACATATCACCAATCAACGGAACTTTTAGGAAAAAATCATCCAATATTCGTCTTGATGTTTGATTTTTAAACGCCATATAAATTAATCCTGCAATTATAACAGGAGATATCAAGGTCAAAGCCCAGTATTTCTTTAAAAATTCACCTAGATCAATACATATCTGTGTAAAAATTGGCAATGCCGCACCCGACTGATCAAACATTTCCTTAAATGCAGGAAATACAAACATAAGCATAACGGTAACAACTATTGCAGCAAGTACAATTACAAAGCAAGGATAAATCAAAGTACCGATAACTCTACCTTTAATAGCTGCTTGTTTTTTCAAAAGCTCAGAAAGACGTTCAAGGGTTTTTTCCATTTCCCCGGAATCTTCACCGGCTTTTGTCAAACCTACATATATACTTCCGAAAATTTCCTGATATTTTGCAACAGTATCAGCAAATGTAGCACCGGCAATAACCTGTTTTCTAATTTCTCTTGCAAGTTGTCTGATTCTTGATGATACAGCATCTTTTTCCAGAAACACAAGACCTTCAATAATAGGAACACCCGTAGCAATAAGCGTCTTGAAAGTACCGGTAAAATCAATAAGTTCTTGCAAAGACAACGGACTGAGTCGCACTTTAGGTGCAGATGCTTTCTGTGTATCTTCAAAAACTTTTGTGGGCATCAAACCAAGATTTCTGATAGCTTCACGGGCAGATTTTACATCCTCTGCTTCAATCTTTCCGTTAACTATCTCAGATTGGTTTCTTAATGCTATATAATTGAATATTGTCATATTTTTGTATACCTGTTATTTATTATAATTATTCTGATATCGGTCCGAGAACACGGACAAATTCACTAATTGTGGTTTCGCCTCTCAATATATGTCCCAGACACGATGTTTGCAGTGTTTTCATACCCATTCCAACAGCAGCTTCCTCAAGTTCAACATCATGCGCAGAATGAGCAATCATTTTTTTGATTTCCTTATTTATAAGCATAACCTCATAACAGCCAAGACGTCCCTTATAACCTTCATTATTACAGTCAAAACATCCTTTAGGTCTGTATATTGTCCGTTTCATAAATTCCTGCTGTTCTTCCGGAGTTGCAACAACAAGCTGAGCTTCTTCCAAAGAAGGATGATAAGCCTCTTTACATTTTGGACAAAGTCTTCTAACAAGACGCTGTGCAATAATACCTGTCAAAGTAGAAGAAATCAAATAATCCGCAGCACCCATCTGAATTAAACGGGTAATAGTTGCAGCTGCCGAGTTTGTGTGCAAGGTACTCAAAACAAGGTGTCCTGTCAAAGCTGCTGCAATTGCTGTCTCTAGCGTTTCAAAGTCACGAATCTCACCTATCAATATAATATCGGGGTCCTGTCTCAAAATAGCCTTCATGCAGGATGCAAAGGTAATACCCGCCTTTGGATTAATTTGAGACTGATTTAAACCGTCAATTTTAATTTCGACAGGATCCTCTAGAGTTGTTATATTTACACCTTCATTATTCAAACTCTTAAGAATTGAATACAAAGTAGTTGTTTTACCGGAACCGGTAGGACCAACGGCAAGGATGATACCATTCGGTGCTGCCACCATTTTATTAATTCTTGCAAGATCTTCTTCCGTACCGCCGACAATTTTGATAATTTTGTCTTCAGTTTTTATGCTTGCTGCAGGAGCCAAAATACGGATAACCATCTTTTCTTTGCCGGCAACAGGCAATGTATTAATACGGAAGTCATAAGAAATACCGTTATATTTAACAGTAAACGTACCATCTTGAGTTCGTCTGTGTTCAGCAATATTCATTCTTGAAAGAACTTTAAAACGTGCTATCAATGATGACTCAACCTTGCTGGGCAAATCCAAAACTCTTCTCAAGATACCATCTACTCTGTATCTGACTGTATAACAATCCAATCTCGGCTCAATGTGAATATCGGATGCTTTCATATCTATAGCATCTGTAATAATTTTTGTAGCAAAACTTGCAACTGAACCGGAAGTATCTTCAAGTTCTCTTTCAACCTGTTCCCAAAGAGACTCTTCTACCTCAAATTCAAGAGCTTCCTGTTCAATTTTTCTAATAATCTCCTTGGTTTCTTTGCGGGCACGACCAAAGTGTTTGTTGATACAGTTTTTAAATTCCATATAACTCATCAACAAAACTCTTGGTTTTAGACCGGTGAGATAAATAATCTCATTCAGCGCCTTTTTGTTGTCAGGATTAACCATACCCACATCAAGAAAACGTCCGTCAGAAGCCAGAGGGAATAGTTTATTTTCCTTGATAAAATCTTCAGGAAGAATTTTCACAACACCTTCAGAAACATTTAGCTGCGATGCCGTAACATGCTGATAGCCTTGTTGATAAGAAAGGGCATCTTTAAGCTGATCCACTGTAATAAAGCCCAAGGATACAAGCATAGAGCCTATCGGCGTACCGGTTTTCTTGCATTGGGTGAGAGCTTCCAATAATTGTGCATCCGTAATCATTCCCTGCTCTATAAGAATCTCACCTATTCTTTTTTTGGGAGCACCTGCTTCATTGTGTACTTCGAAACTCTTATGCTCCTCATGTTCCGAATGATTTCCCTCTTCATTATTTACATGTTCTTCATTTGAAAACTGAGCTTCCTCTGTAGATTTATTCGAATAACAAGTAGAAACGTAATATTCTAACAAGTTGTTAAAATTATCTTTATCAACAGTGATAAATTTCAATGTATCACTGCATTTTGCAGATATAAATTTTGAAACATCAGACTTGTTTGAGGTTTCAGAAACAACAACAAAGAAAAAACCTGATTGTTTATTTACAGGAATAAAATGATTTTGTTCAAGTTCTTCTCTTGTAAAAAGTTCAGCAAATTTCAGGTTAATATTACTTTTTATCTTATTTATCGTTTCTATATTCATATTTATCTTCACAAAATTATGACAATCTGCCGTATTAATACGGCAGATTATAACACTATATTATTACAAGTTCTCAGTATCGGCAGCAACATCCTCTGTATCTTTTACGATATGAGGTGTAACCATAATAACAAGCTCAGATTTTGTATTTGTGGTATTTGTATTTCTGAATATACCGCCTATACCGGGAAGATCACCAAGCAAAGGTATCTTAGAAACTTCTTTTGTTTCTTCTTCCTGTATCATACCGCCAAGAACCAAAGTTTCGCCATCTTTTATCCTGATATTTGATAGCTCCATATTTCTTCTTTGAAGCAATGTAGCCGCAACAATCGGTTCAGTTGCACGAGGATCGATACTAACAGAAGTTTCTCTGCCTGCAATTGTTGAATAATTTGGTTTCAAATTTAACGTTACATATCCGTCAGGGCTGATAAAAGGTGTAAGCTCAACAGAAATACCCAGGTCATCACCGAGTTCATATGTTCTTGTTACACCAGTCATGATACCTGACATAGAAGATGATGAAAGTTCTTCATCAACTGATTTTACATAGTCAGCAGTAAGATCAATTACAGATTTTGTACCATTTGTTACTATAATTTTCGGATTTGCAAGTAATCTGCCTTTACCACTGCTGATTATATACTGTATACCCCATGCTACGGTATTTTTGCCATGATATCTGTCAAACATTTTTACCGGCGTGCCATCTTCTGCTGTACCCGAATAATAAGGTCCGCCGGTAAAGAACATCGGATTTGTAGTTCCAAATCTTCCCTCAGAATCAAAACCAGCCGCAAAGAATGGTGTCATAATGTTCCAAGTATTGTTGAATGTTTTTGAACCATCTTCTGTCAACTGAACTATTTGAATTTCCATGTAAGCCTGAGGTTGTTTTTTGTCGTTATCTTGAATAAAGCTTTTGATCATCTCAGCTTGAGCTTCAGAACCACCAGTTACATTAATTGTCCCCTTTTGTGGGAAATAAGTAACTGTCAAAGAACTGCCTGACAATGATTTTAATTTACCACCGTCAACATCCGTATTAAGCGAACAAGCAACTACACCTTTGCCCAGCGAAATATCCTCTGCTATTGTTGATGAGCCAGAAGATGAACTGCTTGAACTAGAACTCGAACTTGATCCCGAACTGCTGCCAGAAGATGTAGCACCACCTGTAATAGCACCACCAGGAATAGAAGAGGCAGAACCACTTCCTGTCTTACCTGAAGAGCTTCCTACTCCAGTTTTCGCATTAGGGAACAATGACTGGCAAATAAGAGTAGCCATTTCTTTTGGAGTTGTGTGATTTACTCTGTAAGACACCGTTTTGGGTGCAACATCAATCTTTGCCACAACCTTTTGTGCCATTTTATAGTCATTCATTGTTCCGAATATAACAAGCTCATTTGTTACCGGATTCGTAACAACAATTTTATTATTTGATAATCCTGGTCTATTTGTTGAAAAAACATTGCTGTTTAAGAAGTCAGCCACCTTTGTAGCATCGGCATATTTAACAGGAATTGTCATCATGTTTTGTTTCGATATATCAGATTCAAGGCTGGCGTCTTTTGATAAAACAATCAAAGTACCGTCTTGAATTACATATGACAAATCACATGCCTGCATAATCATTTTAAAAGCATCGTTGAGTGTGACATTAACCAGATCCAAGGTTACCTGACCTTCAACCGAACTATGGAAAATTATATTTAATCCCGCTTTATCAGCAATCATTCTCAAAGCCGGCTTCAAATCAGAATCGCGCAAACTAATGCTGATTTTTTGATTACCGTTTCGAAGATTTACGTCTCCCGAAAGATCAATCATATCAGTACTTTTGTAGTCGGTTCTCAAAACCGGTTTTGTAACTGAAGCTTTCATCTGCGCATCAGCTACAGTGGCATATCCAAAAGTAAATGCCATAGCCAGAATAGCAGCACCAGCCATTGTTTTTGCAAATTTACCTTTTCTTTTGTTTGAATTGTCATTAAACATTTATGATGACTCCTATTAATTATTTGTATTTGTTAGCTAATTATTAAACTGTATCGTTCCTTTTGAATTGTTTGAATACGCACCGCCAAATTGTTTTGACAACGAAGAATTAGTGTTTATATTAACTCCCGGCTCCAAACTTTGACCCGCAGATACTTCATATGTGTTTGCTCCATACTTAACCACTACGGTTTTTCTCGTGATATTAATAATATGATATCCCATCACAACATCACCTTTGTGAACAAGCTGCTCAGAGCCATCAATATTAAGAATCGCAGACGGTCTCACTCCATCATACAGAATACCGGAAAGCTTGAACTCCATAATTTTATTAACCACTGTATCCATTTCAGGAACTTCCAGCGGAGGAGCAACTATGTCAAACTTGGGCTTCGCTGATGCAGAGATATGACTACCAAACGGAACAAACGGATCAGGACGTCCTCCTGAAGAAACAGGAATAACAACTGAATTATTTCCAAAACCAAGCCTTTTCTCTTTTTCTTCATCTGCTTTTTTCTTAACCATAGCTTTTTCCAAAGCCGACATTTCTTTTTCAGGCTTAGTGTCTTTAGCATTTAAAGCAGCATTTGGCTGACCTTGAGCATCAGGAGCTTGAACTGCGGCATTCAAATCCACTTCAACTGTTGCCATATTTGCACTTTGATCAGCATTTGCAGACTGTGTCGTCTGTTCAGGAGCTTGATTTTCGGCTTTCTCTTGAGAAGCAGCTGTCGTCTTATCGTAAAAGTAATCACCCATAGCCTGCTCCGAAACAACCGAGCTTTCCTGAGCCGACATATGCTTCTTATAAAAGAACATACCTACCGCAGAAATAAGCAGCAATCCCAAAACAACAAGATATATAAACAATCTGCCGTTGTCACCACGTTCAAACTTCATGCCTCTTTGTTCAGAAAGTTGGCTTTCTTGTGGAACAGCAGCTTGTTCTTCTTGTGCAAGATTTACATTGTCATATGATTCAGTGCTGTAATTTTCTTCAGCACCTGAAGCAGATACACTATTCTCTTCCTCTGAAAAATTCGAATATACGTCGGAATAATCACCAAAAGTTCCGTCTTGATTATTATCGTCCATATTCGGATAACCTAATATTCCCATTTACACTCTCTTCATACTAATTAGTAACAATTATAAATTATAAACAAACCAAACTA
Source organism: Candidatus Gastranaerophilales bacterium (assembly GCA_944326535.1). Classification (GTDB taxonomy): domain Bacteria; phylum Cyanobacteriota; class Vampirovibrionia; order Gastranaerophilales; family Gastranaerophilaceae; genus Limenecus. The sequence continues at coordinate 10,214 of CALVEJ010000053.1, forward strand.
TTACTTAACATACAAACAGCTGATTTTAATATAATTCTATTACAGTATTGAAATTATGGCAAATTTTTCTTGAAACAGTTCTTTTATCTACTTATTTAGGAAAACTTATCTGTTCACAATCATTAACAATTCATTGAACAGATAAGATGTATATACACCAGAAAGACTATAAAAACTTACAAAAAGAAGGAGCCGCAGGCGAACCCGCAGCTCCACAGCAGAACACTAATGGTACTATATGGATTCTGCTGTAAAACTATTAATTTTTTAAATACTCAATCAGCTATTAGCAGCATAGGTTTGAAAACTAAACCCTTGAAAGGTTTCGGCATCCTGCACCAGTATAAACAGAAACAAGAGCTATACCCGACAAGAGCATGTTCACCCCTATCAATATTCCTATAGAATACAATGCGGTTCCCGGCAGTCCAAACAAGACAATAAATGCAAGCGCAAATTGAATAATACCCGATACAAGACCTACCCACCAGTGTTTAAGAATTCCTCTGCTTTCAAAAGCAATCACCATGGAATTGATACCTTCAAGCACAAAATAAATACCTATACCCATGGTTACAAGAAACAGATTTAACAAAGGACGGACAGTCAAATATGCACCTGTTGCTATCATAAGAATTGCAATAATTGCACTGAGCCATGACTTTTCTATTTCATCTCTGCGAATTACTGAGCTGATGAGTTTATAAATACCGGCAAGAATCAAAGCAACGCTAATCATCAAACTCAACGCCAGTGTTGAAAGCTGCGGAAGAACCAGCAGCATAAGCCCGAGCACCATTATAAAAATACCTTCTACCAAAAACGTATTACAAAATCTTTTTACCATATCTGCCATAAAATTAGACTCCTTTTTCTTAACACTTCTTAATGTTAATAAATTTTAAGCACCATTTCATTATCTTTTTTGGTAATTTTTCGCAACACTTTTTGTCAATTTTTCATACGGCGCAAGAACTTTCAATTTGTCAATACTTTTGGGGCAAGAAAATTTACCCTTTAGGTGACGATTTTTGTGCTATATATAAAAGTGCAAGAGGTTTAGACCAGTTTGCTGAAAAACAAATTCGTGTTTATGCCCACCTTGCACAAAGAGCCGTAGTATGCCCTTTTTTGTTAACTGCGGTTTTGATAAAAACGAGATATATACTTCAAAAGCACAAGGAGTGAGGATTGTGAGATTTGTATGCTGTGGTGTTTTATACAGCACCAATGACCCCGATACGTACTGGTGTATAGAAACATACATCATGAAACACCCGACCATAAATATCATAGGCGGGAAAAAAGTTGTCAAAGAAATAGTTTACACGCTTGCCTGCAAGAAAAACGGATGCTTGAAACTGGAAATTCACAGGTATCACAAATCTAACGGAAAGCTCAAACTTCTTGCAACAAGAACACTCATAGGAGAGCAGGCAAAAAAATTTTTGGAGAACACAAAAGACATGAGAATCAGACAGCCCCAATGTTGCCCAATCCAGCCGCAGCAATATTCAAAAACAATTCCGTGGGTATACGGAAAAACAATCGACGGAGAAACTCAGGTTGCGAGATATCTGGATGAATCAGGAAACAGAAATATTTTCAAAGACCAAAAATGGCAATCCGAAGTAATGAAATCAACAATAAAAACATATACACTTAACTCTCTAATTTAGCCTTGAAGGGGGAACCCTCCCGTACCCCCTTCTTTTTTTTGAAATTAAACAACAAACGAAAGGACAAATATGCTGACAGATATATTTAACCAGCCCCAAAAAACAACAATCGAAGACAAAGAGTATTTTTTTGAATATGATCACGCTTCACTTGCAGCATTGGAAAAAAGAACGGGAAAAAGCCCGTACGAAATCTATGATACTCTTATGACAAAAAACCAAGTCATGCTCAACGACTCCGTGGCAATGGTCACATGCGCCATGCTCAAGGCGCATACCCCTGATGAAATTCTTAAAATAGAAGAAAAACTGCAAACTCATCCGGGATTGTGGTACGAAATCAGAGAGCCTGTTATTTCAGCCTTTATCATTCCCATGCTTCCGCCGGAAATTATGCGAAAGCTTGAAGAAAATACTAAAAAAAAACAAAACAGGAAAACCTCAAAGAAAAAGAATATGAATGGGTCGAAAACCTCGTCATAGCCAAAACCTTTCTGGGATGGAGCGAAGAAGAATTTTGGAAAGCAACTCCGAGAAAGTTTTATGCATTTTTGTTTACTTATGCGAAAATAAAAACAGAAGCATCTGAAACATCAAAATCTCCGGTTCTCGTCGGAGAAGATGCGATAAAAGCCCTTTCTAACATGGCAAGATATATACGATAAACTCAAAAGAATTATGCTACAATCACAATATGAAAAAGGTTTGCAGCATAATTCTTTTCTTATTAATAAGTTCAATGCCTGTTTATTCTTTCACGTTAAAGGGCGGGGTTACTTACACTGTTGAGTCGGCGAGAAAAGAAGCTTTTGCAAATGTTGAGTATTCTTTGCCAAAGAGTATTATTGATGCAAATCGTATTGATCCCAATTTTAAAGACAACAAAGTTTTGATTAAGAATGGCATCAGTGAAACCAGTGACAGACATATTACATATTATTCTGACGGGGGATACAGCATAGTATATAAAAACAATTTATATTATGTCTTTTACTATGATAAAAATGGAAAAATAACTTATATAGATAAAAGACAAACTCTTTTCTATCCTGTAAAGGCTTTTACTTTTAATCCTTACGGAAAATTAATCAGGGTTTCTATATCTATAAAAAATGAAGATTATATCTTTTTTCCAAATGGACAACTTGAATCTCATTGGGTTGGAAATACAGAATATGACCTGAATGGGAATGTTATAAATAATAGGTATTAAGAAAGAATAGGAGATAAAATGCCGAAAGACAACTATGGTCTCTCTGGTTCAGAGACCGTTAAAAATATTACGCAAAATTTTCAAGAGGCTTTTAAAGAAATTCAATCTTTTCAAAAAGCTTATCAAGAGTTTGTTGAAAAAATAAGCGAGCTCAACAAAAATCTATACCAAAACACAAAAAGCGAAAATCCCTACGAGCTTACTATCAAAGAAATGGAAAA
>CALVEJ010000054.1 GCA_944326535.1 Candidatus Gastranaerophilales bacterium
CTGTCTAACAGACGAGCGAACAGCCATGTGAGGACGGACGCCCGCTCCCCGCATAGCGGGGCGGGGTCGTCCGAACGCCAATAATCCAAGACACCTTGCCCGACAAATACCTGTTTAAGGTGTTATCACCTATCCGGAAAGATCCTGAAACAAGTTCAGGATGACAATATGATCGTCATCCTGAGGGTGAAACCCGAAGGATCTTTTTGTAATAGATTCTTCGGTCACTACGTTTCCTCAGAATGACGAGAGGGCTATGCCTAACAAATACCTTAAACAGCTTTTAAAACAACATAAATCGGGTTGTACGTAAGTGTCACTTTGCTGCCGAAACAATAGGATTTTTGATAAAACTCTTCAAACCTTTTCAGCTTTGATACTGTCCAGTTGAGCGTTTTTATACCATTCGTTCCGGAATATTTGATGTGTTTCAGAACATCAAGTGGTGTATCGAAATATAATGTCTGTATATTTTCTTCAAAGTATACAATTTCAAAATCACGAAGGCACTTTTCTTTGAGTGTTTCTGTTTTTAGATAAGTCAGAGAAACACCCGTTGTATCTCTGATTTCTCTGTAATTTTGTTCTCCAAACGTAGTGAATGCATAGTGCCCGTTTTCATTCAAATTGTTTTTTATTTTTAAAAGCAGTTCATCTGCATCTGAAATCCATTGCATTACTGCGTTTGAAAGAATTAAATCAAATTTTTCATCCAGCTCTATTTTTTCAATATCGCCCGGAAGAAATTTTGCATCACTAATTATGTTTTTTATACAAAACTCGGATTCTTCAATGATGTCGTTTGCATAGTATTCTTTAAAAGAAATTTTATCCAGAATATTTTTGGACAAAAATCCTGTTCCCACTCCGAATTCAAAAACACGATCAAAAGATTTTCCGCAGTATGTCAGAACTTTTTCTATGAGCTGGTGCGCCATTTCTTTTTGAATAACCGCACTTGTGTCATAGGTGTTTATACTTTTTTTAAATCTGAATTTTATAAGATTTTTATCAGGCATAGTTATAATATATCATCAAGAAAAACATAATTATAGAAAGGAAAATGACCGGTTTCGAGAAAAATTATATTTTTCATACCGGCTCTTTGCCAGAAATTTTTTTGATTTCTGGTCGGTACACATCTGTCATGTGATGCAATATAGACTTTATCAAATTTTTTTTGAGGAGTTGCAAGCTGAGGTACGTATTTTTTCATACCAAGAAGCTCATCCGTACAGCTTTTTGCGCTTCTGTTGGGCAAATATTGCTCAAAAATTTCAAAGTGTTCTTTGGCTTTTTCTCCGCCAAAAAGTCTCTGTCTGAATTTTACAACAGATTCCGAATCCATTTTTTCCGTAAGTTCAAATTGTTTTACAGGAACACCGTAAGTATCATCAACCGGCATAAGTGTTCCGTTTATTGCTATTCTTTTTTCTATCCTGAGGTCTTCAGGCATTTTTGCTATTGCTCCGGCATAAACACCGTATGAAAATGACAAAAGCTTTATACTTTTGTATTTTGAAAAGTCAAACTCCGGAAAATCCGGTGTTGTATAGTCATATACAAACAAAATATCACTTTTACTTTTCAAAACAGAGAAAGGATTTTCATCCATTCCCCATCCGCAAAAGAATAAAATTAAGTTATCGCTGTTGTTATTTTTTAAGTGTAGTTTCATAATATTTTTTTATTATATTTGTTACTCAAGCTGTTTTGTAATAACCCCTCATATAAAACGAAAAAACTATCTGCCAAGCATAACCATAAGAACGGAAATATCAGCAGGTTTTACACCGCCTATACGGGAAGCCTGTCCCAATGTAGCAGGACGGACTTTTGCCAAACGTTCTTTTGTTTCTGTTGAAATATGAGACAACGAATTGTAATCAATGTCCGCAGGAATTTTTATTTTTTCCAGCCTGTCCATTGTTTCTATCTGCCGGTTCTGACGCTGAATGTATCCGTCATATTTTATTTTTATTTCGGCTTCTTCATAAATTTCCGAAGGGAGATTCAACTCCGCTGTTTCTTTATCCAGTTCTTTAAGGACTTTGTAATCAATATTCGGGCGTTTTACAAGTTCTGCAAGCTTCATTCCTTTGTCTATTTTTTCGTTGTATTTTGAAAGAATACAGTTTGCTTCTTCTGTGGGAGAAACCTTGACGGATTTCATTCTTTCGATTTCATCCGAAATCTTTTGTTGTTTTGCTAAAAATCTTTTGTATCTTTCTTCACTGATTAAACCGACTTTGTAACCTGTTTCGGTAAGCCTTTCGTCAGCATTGTCCTGTCTTAAAAGAAGCCTGTATTCGGAACGTGATGTGAGCATCCTGTAGGGCTCTTGAATATCTTTTGTAACAAGGTCATCTATCAGGGTTCCTATGTAAGAATTACTTCTTGAAAGCTCCAGCATATCTTTTTTGTTCAAATAATTATATGCATTTATGCCGGCAACAAGCCCCTGCGCCGCAGCTTCTTCATACCCGCTTGTTCCGTTTATCTGTCCTGCACAGAAAAGACCCTTAACCCTTTTGGTCATGAGTGAATGTGACAGCTGTAACGCCGGCACAGCATCGTATTCAACGGCGTATGCGGGTTTTATTATATGAACATTTTCCAACCCCGGAAGAGAATGCAGCATCTGAACCTGAACATCTGCAGGAAGACTTGTTGAAAAGCCTTGAACGTAAATTTCGTATGTATCTTTGCCTTCAGGTTCAATAAAAATATGATGCGACGGATTGTGTGCAAATCTGATTACTTTGTCTTCAATAGACGGGCAGTATCTCGGACCTATTCCGTGGATTAGACCGGAGTATAACGGTGATTTGTCAAGATTTGCTTTGATAATTTCATGCGTTTTTTCCGTTGTCTTTGTCAAATAACAGGGAACCTGTTTTCTGACCGGTCTGTCCGGTTCAAATGAGAAAAATTTTAGTTCCTCATCCCCGGGTTGTATTGTCAGCTTTGAATAATCAATTGTTCTTGAGTCAACTCTTGCCGGGGTGCCGGTTTTAAGTCTTTTTAGAGTAAAGCCGTGCTTTTGCAAGGACTCGGACAGCCCTGTTGCGGCACGTTCACCCATTCTGCCTGCACTGACTGACTGCAGCCCTATATAGCATCTTCCTTCAAGAGAAGTGCCTGTTGTCAAAATTACTGAAGGAGCATAATATTCCAGCCCAAACTCGTCTTTTACTCCCTTAACTTCATCATTTTCTATAATGAGTTCAGTAATCATTGTTTGTTTGAGAGAAATATTTTTTATACTTTCGATAATATTTCTCATATATGACATATATTCTTTTTTATCCGACTGTGCTCTGAGAGCTCGAACTGCAGGACCTTTTGATGCATTCAGAGTTTTCATCTGAATGTATGTGGCATCGGTGACAATGCCCATGACTCCGCCGAGAGCATCTATCTCTCTGACAAGACAAGACTTTGCAGGTCCGCCAATTGCCGGATTGCATGGCATGAGCGCAATATGTTCAAGATTAAGTGTTGTCAAAAGACATTTCATTCCGAGTTTTGCAGCGGAAATAGCCGCCTCACAGCCGGCATGACCTGAACCTACAACTATAACATCGTATTTGAACATATTTGTATTATAAAACAAATATCAGACATATGTTTATATACTTTTTTTGCTGTATTTGGAAAAAACAGTATTGCTTTTTTGAAAATTATGTTTTATAGTGAAGGAATATAATACGTACTTGTTATGTATTTACTTTAAGAAAATAAACTCGAATTTAAATAAGAAAGAAGAGGATCTTATGAACAAAAAATCTGGTTTTACTTTAGCGGAAGTTTTAGTTACATTGATGATTATCGGTGTAATTGCCGCTATGACAATTCCTTCATTGATGCAGAGCACTGCTCAACAGGAATACAAAGCTGCATTCAAAAAAGCTGTTTCTATGATTAACCAAGCAGTTACTTTAAACTACGCGCTTGACGGTAGAGATGCTACTGATTACACTGGTGCATCTTTCTTTGATTTGATGACTCAAAGATTGAACGTTATGTCTTCTACAGCAGGTAGTTCTGAGCTTTACACTGCTGATGGTATGTACTTTAAAGCACAGGGCGGTACATCTTGTGCAATTGCTAAAGGCAGCGGAGCTGATAACATTTGTGCGGAAGTTATTGTTGACGTAAACGGTGTTAAAGGACCGAACAAATATACTACAGCAACAGATGCTGTATACGATATCTTCACAATCGCTGTATATCCGCAAAAAGCATTGCCTGGAAATGACGTTCAATCACAAGTTCTTTACGGAGATACTAAGTAGTTAGTTTAAAACTATTAATATAAAAAACAGCTCCCGTTCAGGAGCTGTTTTTTTGTATTTAAATAAATTGTTTATTTAAGAGTTTTGATTGTATTGGGTTTTGAAGAGAGTGCTCAATAAGATTTTGAAATATAAAAGAAGGGGAGCTATAGCGCTCCCTTTGTTTTTATTTCTATTTATGTTGTTTTAAACAGCTTTCTTAATTCTGCGAACAACTCTGTCTTTGCCAAGAAGAACGAGTGTTGCAACCATATCTGCACCGTGTGTTCTGCCTGTTACAGCAGCTCTTATTGCCCACATAGTTTCTTTTGGTTTGATACCGTGCTGTTCTTTGAAGTAAGTTCTCAAATCAGCAAGCTGTTCATGGAGTTTTTCTTCATCTTCAAAATCCCATTTGTCGAGTTCGTTCTCGATTACATAAGGCAAAACTTTTTTTGCAACTTCGCCGTTCAGGATTTTTTCCTGAACATCGGGTTCAATTTCAACGTCCTCGCCAAAGAAATATTTTGTATCATTTGTAAGTTCCGAAAGAATAGTGATAGGTTCTCTTGTTACTTCAACTATTCTTTCAAGCTGTTTTTCTGTATATTCGCTAAGGTCATAGCAGGAAAGATAGGGTTTAACAAGTTGTGTAAGTTTTGTTAAGTCCATTTTCTTGATATACTGACCGTTCATCCAGTTCAATTTGTCATATTCAAAAATTGAGTTTGAAGAAGAAACTTCGCCTATTCTAAAATCAGCTGCTATTTCTTCTAACGTTTTTATTTCATGTCCGTCAGAAGGAGACCAACCAAGCAGAGCAACAAAGTTTACAAGCGCTTCTGTCAGATAGCCTTTTTCAACAAATTCAGAAACAGCTGTTGCACCATGTCTTTTTGAAAGTTTGCTTCTGTCCGGGGCAAGAATCATGCCGAGGTGTCCGAATTTTGGTACTTCAGCACCAAGAGCATTGTAAATCATAATTTGTTTTGCTGTGTTAGAGATATGATCCTCTCCTCTTATGATGTGGGAAATTTTCATCTCCATATCATCAATAACAACAGCAAAGTTGTATGTCGGTGTTCCGTTAGATTTCATAATTACAAAATCACCGATTAAAGAATTGTCAAAATGCAGATGTCCTTTGACCATGTCATCGTATGATGTTTCACCTTCCGGAACATGGAAACGAATAGAAGGTTTTCTTCCTTCCGCTCTGAATTTTTCTTTTTGTTCTTCTGTCAAATGTCTGCATTTGCCTGAATATTTGTGAGGTCTTTTGTTTTTGATAGATTCTTCTTTTTCCGCATCAAGTTCTTCCTGTGTACAGAAACATTCATATGCGTATCCGGCTTCAATAAGTTTTTGAGCATATTTCGGATAAATATCAAATCTTTCTGATTGCTGATAAGGACCGTAAGGACCGCCTACATCCGGGCCTTCATCCCAATTCAGCCCGAGAGCTTTCAAGCTGTCATAGATATTATCAATGTATGCCTGAGAAGAACGATCAAGGTCAGTATCTTCAATTCTCAGGATATATTTTCCGTTGTTCTTTTTTGCAAAAAGATAATTAAACAAAGCTGTTCTTGCTGTACCGATATGCAGGTTGCCGCTTGGTGAAGGGGCAATTCTAACTCTAACTTCATTTAAAGTAGTCATTATTTTCTCCATTTCTTAATTATCCGTAATTATAATTTTACATCAAACAATAAAATGGGAAGATGAATTTTATATAATTTCGTCTGAGAAAATTTGTTTATACAGTATTTCTAATCTGTCTGACGCAATATCGGATTGGATAAAACTAAAAAAGAACTATTGTTATTTTAAAAATTTTGTGTATACTTAATATTAGCAGTTGTTAAGATAGGTTTTAAACTGCAGTGTGGAATTGAGCAAAAGGATAGTATTTTTGATTGAACTTTTAAATCAAGCTTTCTCTTTTGTTTAAACAATTTTGTGTCAGAATCAAGTTTTCTCTGTTCTGGCAGGATTTATACAATTAACCGAATATGAGCGTTTGCAAATTTAACTACAAATACATCAAAGACAAAGCAACACCCGGAAGCTGGAGACGAGGCTATGAAAGTTTTCAAAAAGACATAGTCATGTCTTATGAAACAAAAATTGCCGGAGTGGATGCAAAGGTGAAAGGCAACTTTAAAGATGCCTACGAAACCAGCCTTACCTTTACCAAAAACGGAGTTAAGGCAGATTGCAGCTGCCCATTGAAAGAAGAATGGTGCAAACACGCTATAGCCGTTGGTCTAAAGGTTATTGAAGACAAAGTTTATGACGAATATCTTGAACGTGTTCACAAAATACATACGGAATACACTGATGAATACGTTCCTCCGGTTGAAAACCCGACGGGTAAATATATTTTCCATTTTAATGCCAAAAGAAGACAAAATTTCTTTTCAATTCTCGTTATGGACAGAGAAACAGGCAAAGTTATCAGAGATTTGGAAGCTATATTGAGAGCTGTTATAGAGACACAAAGAAACGACAAATCTTTTGTGCTGAATGATGAAGAAAAGATTGAAATAGCTATATTTCAGCTTCTTTTACAGCGTTCCAGACTGGATAAAAAAGCCGGATGGTATGATGTGCCGATTAACAAATTCGATGGATTTTTCCAGCTTTTGTCCAAAGCGGAAGAGGTTATTGACGGAAAAACAAAAGACAGGCTGCGTTTTGAAGACAAAGAATGGGAACTGGCATTGTCTGTTAATTTTTCAATGGTGGGAAATGTTCTTTTGTCTCTTACATGGGAAAGACCTGACGGAAGCGACTCTTATCCGTTTGAAGAAATCAGATATTTCTCACGCCAATTGAAGTGGGGAAGATATAAAAACGTTATTTTCCCGACAACAACTCCTGTTTCTGCGTTGCCTCAAAATTTGATTAAGGCGAGCTTTACGGACGTAAAGGATGCTGACGGAGCAAAATTCCTTTATGAAGAACTGCCAAAGCTCCAAAAAGTAATGAAGGTAACTGTTTCGGAAACTATTGAAAAACTTGTTCTGGAGCAAAAACCGCCGATAAATGTTGTGACTCTGGGTCTTGATTATGACGGTTCACTGAAAGCGGAACTGGAATTTGAATATGACGGAACACGTGTCCCTTATTCAAAACATACGGAAAAAACTCCTTATGTAACAATTAAAAAACCGAAAGAAGATTTGCTGTACTGGGTAAAACGAAATCCGCAGCATGAAGAAGCGGCATACAATATGCTTTTGGCTTGTAAATTTGCTCCGATGCAGACGAACAACCTTGCTCTTGAAAAAGAAAATGCCATTGATTTTTACAACTATTATATTCAGCAGGCGGGAGACGGCTGGAGATTTGAAGAAAAAGACGATATGTCTTTCTTTAAATTGACAAAAGATCCTTTTGAACTTTGTGCTGATATTGACTTTGCAATTGACTCTACGGATAGTTTTGAGCTTGAGCTGTACGGACGTGTGGGTGAAGAAATTATTCCTTTTGATGATGTTTATGCCCTCACAATCGACAACAGCAAATATGTAAGAATTAAAAATCTCGGCTTTGCAGAAGTTCCGACAATGGATATTTATTCATTGATGCGTGCTTTCAACACATTTGATGTATACAAAAACGATGAAAACAAATACATTGTAAAAACTTACCGTGCAGGCTTGATTTCCGAAATGGAAAATCTGGGCGTTAAACTGAAAATGAGCAGACGGTTTAACAAATTTTGGAAACAGATTTCCACCTTCTCAACAATGGATGTTCCAAGCCTTCCAAAAGGTATCAAAGCGGAATTTCGTGAATATCAGACAAGAGGCTTCGGCTGGCTTTGGTTCCTGTATCAATACGGCTTAAACGGTATTCTTGCCGATGATATGGGTCTTGGTAAAACCTTGCAGGCGCTTGCATTGCTTCAAAAAGCAAAAGAAAAGAATAAGAAAGCGCCGAACCTTGTTATTTGTCCGACATCGGTTGTGTTTAACTGGGAAAATGAAATTGAAAAATTTGCGCCAGGATTGACCTGTCTGAAATTGAGCGGTACAGAGCGAAAAGACTTGTTCAAAGAGATACCCAAATACGATATTGTGATTACAAGTTATGCTCTGGTAAGAAGGGATATTGCAAAGCTGAAAAAACATGAGTTCAGATATGTAATTCTTGATGAATCACAGAATATTAAAAATGCCGATTCCATTACGGCTCAGAGCGTAAAACAATTGAATTGCAAACACAAACTTGCTCTTTCCGGTACACCTATTGAAAACAAACTTGAAGAACTCTGGTCTGTATTTGATTTTCTTATGCCGGGCTTTTTGTTTGATAAGAGCGAGTTTAATTACCGCTATGTAACTCCGATTATGGAGCGTGAAGACAAAACTGTTGAAAAACGATTGAAATCACAGATTTATCCGTTTATTTTGCGTCGTATGAAACGGGATGTTGCAAAAGATTTGCCGGACAAAATCGAAAACGTTGCATACTGTGAACTTACGCCGGAACAAAAGGACTTTTATCTTGAAGTTATGGATTCTACAAGAGAAGAACTCTTTAAATCCATTGAAGAAAATGGTATTGAAAAGAGCAGAATGTCTATTTTCTCTGCCTTGCTGCGCTTGAGACAAATATGCTGCCACCCGAGACTTTACGACAAAGAAAATTTAAAAGGCATAAATCACTCCGGAAAATTTGAACAGCTTAAATCAATGCTTGAAGAAATTATTTCCGAAGGTCACAGGGTGCTTTTGTTCAGCCAGTTTGTTGATATGCTTGATATTATTAAAGAATGGCTGACAAAAGAAGGCATAAAACACGAGTACCTTACGGGAAGCACAAAAGACCGTCAGGAAGTTGTTGAGCGCTTTAACTCCGATCCGACAATACCTATTTTCTTAATCAGCCTGAAAGCAGGCGGTACAGGCTTGAACCTCACGGGAGCTGATTATGTAATCCATTACGACCCGTGGTGGAACCCTGCTGTTGAAGATCAGGCAACAGACAGAGCGTATCGTATCGGTCAAACCAAGAAGGTTTTTGTATACAGGATGATTACCAAAGGTACTGTTGAAGAAAAAATCCAAAAACTTAAATCAAGAAAAAGAGATCTTGTTGATAGCGTAATTTCTGTTGACAGAAATATAGGCAAGTCTCTTACTTACGAAGATTTGAAAGATATCTTCTCCCTGGATTAATAAGAAGGGTTTGTCTGCAGAATAACGACATAAATATCGTTTTAGTGTATTATCAAATATTTGGCAAGATTCTTCGGCTAAAGCCTCAGAATGACGGACAGCTGTCATTCTGTGGCTTCCGAAAAGCTTTGCCGCAATGATAGAGCTGTATTAAGAATCTTACTAATCTGATGTGTTATCACCTATTTGGTAAGATCCTGAAACAAGTTCAGGATGACAGAGAGTAAAGAGTAGGTTGGGCATAGCGGATTTCCGGACGGATGAAATCTGGTAAGTGAGGAACGAAATGAGCGGAAGCATAGCGCAGCGAATGACAGTTCCGAACGAAAAGGAAATCCAAGACACCTTGCCCAACACATACCTCAGAATGACGGGCAACTGTCATTCTGAAGCGCCAGAAATGCTTTGCAGCAGAGATAGAGCTGTGTTCAGAATCTTACCAATTTGTTGTGTTATCACCTATTTGGTAAGATCCTGAAACAAGTTCAGGATGACAGAGAGTAAAGAGTAGGTTGGGCATAGCGGATTTCCGGACGGATGAAATCTGGTAAGTGAGGAACGAAATGAGCGGAAGCATAGCGCAGCGAATGACAGTTCCGAACGAAAAGGAAATCCAAGACACCTTGCCCAACACATACCTCAGAATGACGGGCAACTGTCATTCTGAAGCGCCAGAAATGCTTTGCAGCAGAGATAGAGCTGTGTTCAGAATCTTACCAATTTGTTGTGTTATCACCTATCCGGTAAGATCCTGAAACAAGTTCAGGATGACAGAGAGTAAAGAGTAGGTTGGGCATAGCGGATTTTGTGCGGCTGTGGAGTCGAGTCTGTCTAACAGACGAGCGAACAGCCATGTGAGGACGGACGCCCGCTCCCCGCATAGCGGGGCGGGGTCGTCCGAACGTCAATAATCCAAGACAGCGGATTTCCGGACTGGCGGTTGTCATTGTAAGCGAGAGATATAATATTTACACTTTTTCCTTCGGGTATAAATTTTGTGATATAATTAGCCTGTTACAACTACCTAAATTTTAAAAATTTTGGGGATATCGCAGTTCACTGCAGGAGGGGTTATGAGGGTTCAAAGTATTACAAATTCGGCATACAAACCGAATTTTAAATCGTTTAGAATAGAAGAACCGCACAAGATGTATGATTCTTTGCCGGAGAACATTCCGCCGGAGCGGGAAAAAGACTACAGATTTAGAGGAACGGCAAAATTCCTTGCAAAAGAAACACAGCTTATTAAAAATGCAAAACAAACCGCAGGCAATGGGCGCTATATTGAACCCATGGATTATCTTGTAAGACTTATAAAAAGACAAAAAGACAATCCTTACAATATGGTAATGTATGCGGAAGAATATCAAAATCCGGCTGATGACAAGGTATTCTTGGAAGTAAGAAACCCAAAAGGCACTGTTATTCACAAAAAACAGCTGCATAATTCCGTAAGTGTTATCAGTACCGATGTTGACAGAAATTATATTATTTCAGATTTTTATACAAAGATGAATTTAGGCGAAAAAGTGGCAGATATGTATCGAGACAAACACTAATCAGTCACAAAACACTTATTATCCCGGACGGAAATTACATATATGTAATAGGTCAAATTTTAAAATAAATATAATTACGTATATGGAACGGGATGAGAAAAAACTGATAAAAATTCTCGGTCACACCCTCAAACTTATGCGTGAAAGAAAGGGCGTTTCTTTAAATATTTTTGCTTATGAAAACGACCTCACGACAGCAACAGTCAGCAGGGTAGAAAACGGTCTTGTAGATACAAAATTTTCTACCCTGATTAAATATGCCAGAGGACTGGAAATTCCTCTGGAGACAATAATAAAAGATTTAGGCATAAATTATTCTAACGATGAAGATGCTTAATTAATAAGCTGCGGCACTAGATTAGATAAACCGGCAATGATATATATTTTCAAGTTTTCTTTTTTGTGTTAATATCTAAAACATCAGAAAAAGAGGACAACCTAATGATTTCAGTAAACGATTTAAAAACAGGATTGACATTGGAACTGGACAACGGATTGTGGTCGGTTGTTGAATTCCTGCATGTAAAACCCGGCAAAGGCGCTGCATTTGTTAGAACAAAACTCAAAAATGTTGAAACAGGCAACGTTGTTGAAAAAACATTCAGAGCCGGTGAAAAAGTTGCCAAAGCTACTCTTGATAAACGTGAAATGCAATATCTGTACAAAGAAGGTTCTGACTACATCATGATGGATACAGAAACCTATGAACAGCTTGCTGTTACTGATGATCATATCGGTGACGGTGTAAAATATCTGAAAGAAAACATGAATGTAAATATTCTTCTTCATGACGGTAAAATCATCGGTCTTGATATGCCAAATCACGTTGAGCTGGAAGTAGTTGATACTCCTCCTTCAGAAAAGGGTAACACTGCTCAGGGCGGTACAAAACCGGCAACACTTGAAACAGGTGCTGTTGTAAACGTACCTTTCTTCATCTCAAACGGTGACAGAATCAGAGTAGACACAAGAACAAACGAGTACCTTGACAGAGTATAGCGGATTTCCGGACGGGTAAAACCCGGTAAGTGAGGAACGAAATGAGCAGAAGCGAAAGCGCAGCGAATGACAGTTCCGAACGAAAAGGAAATCCAAGAGCGGATTCCGTGCGGCTGTGGAGTCGAACGAAGTGAGCGAACAGCCATGTGAGGGAAAACCACGCTTTTCCCGAACGCCGGTAATCAAAGACAGCGGATTCCGTGCGGCTGTGGAGTCGAACGAAGTGAGCGAACAGCCATGTGAGGGAAAACCACGCTTTTCCCGAACGCCGGTAATCAAAGACAGCGGATTTTGGCACAGGTACAAGACAAAAAACAAGTAAGAAGGATATTACTATGAACTTTGATTTAGAATACATTGAAAAATTGGTAAAAATGGTTTCTGACAGCGAGTTGACAGAACTTACACTTGAAGAAAAAGAGTCTGCAATTGTTATCAGAAAAGAAAAAGAAGTCGTACAGGCACAGACAGTTTTGCCGGCACCGGCAGCAGTTGTTCCTGCAGCACCTTCCGCTGCTGTTTCTGCTGAAACAGAGGAAAAGAAAGAAGAAACACCAAAGGGAAAACCAATTACTTCTCCAATGGTCGGAACTTTCTATTCGGCTTCTTCTCCGGGAGCAAAACCTTTTGTTGAAGTTGGCTCAACTGTTTCTACAGGACAGGTTGTTTGTATTATTGAAGCTATGAAGCTTATGAACGAAATTGAATCTGAAGTTTCCGGCAAA
>CALVEJ010000055.1 GCA_944326535.1 Candidatus Gastranaerophilales bacterium
AGGAGAAAAGGTGGTTATTTATGAAAAAAGAATTGATTTTTATGGGACCTCCGGCAAGCGGAAAAGGTACTCAAACAAAAAAACTCGCAGCTGAAACGGGTCTTGTTCATGTTGATACCGGTTCTTTGCTGAGAGAAGCAATGGCAAAGGGAACAGAAGCAGGAAAAATTGCCAAGGATTACGTTGAAAAGGGTGCTCTTGTCCCTGTTGAAGTTGTTGCTCAGATTATTAAAGACAGACTTAAACAGGATGATGTTCAGAAAGGTTTTATTCTTGACGGATTCCCTAGAAGCATTGAACAAGCGGAAATGCTTGATGATATGCTTAAAGAAATAGATAACGGCAAAGAAGTTCAAACAAAAGTTATTTATTTTGAAATTCCTATTGAAAATCTTATGGAAAGAATTATATACAGACGTTCCTGCCCTAAATGCGGAGCAATTTACAATTTGAAAACAATGCCTATAAAACAGGAAGGCATCTGTGATGCATGCGGCAGTGAGCTTGTACAGAGAAAAGATGATACGGAAGAAATTGCAAAGAAAAGATTTGATACATACTTTGAACAGACTGCTCCGCTGATTGATTTTTACAGCAGCAGAGGGTTGCTTGTGAAACTTGATGCAACAGGCTCTATAGATGAAATTTACAGTAAACTGAAAGAAGTGATTGCATAATGTCCGTTCATAAAAAATCAAAAGAAGAAATAAAATTGATGAAAGAAGCGGGCAATATTGTTGCTCTGGTTCATCAGGAAATGCGCAGAATAATTGAACCAGGACTTTCCACAAAAGATCTGGATGATGCCGCAATGCGTATAATCAAAGAAAACAGAGCAATTCCGACATTTCTGGGATATAACGGTTTTCCCGCATCAATTTGTGCATCAATAAACGGCGAGGTTGTTCATGGTATCCCTTCCGAGAATACTATTTTGAAAGAGGGCGATATTATAAGTATCGATGTCGGAGCTACATACAGAGGTCTTGTTGGTGACGGTGCCTGGACTTATCCTGTAGGGCAGATATCGGATGAATGCAAAATGCTTCTTGAAACAACAGAAAAAGCTTTGTTTGCTGGAATTGAAAAAATGCGTGACGGAGCTTTGCTGGAGGATGTTTCAGGAGCAATAGAAGACGTCGCAAAATCAAAAAATCTCGGTATTGTCCGTCAATACGGCGGTCACGGTGTCGGCAGAAATATGCATGAAGAGCCCTTTGTGTTCAACTACAGAGTAGGAAATAACTTTGTTTTGAAAAACGGCTATACTATTGCGATTGAACCTATGCTCAATCTCGGCGGTGATGATGTTCATACGCTTGAAGATAACTGGACTGTTGTTACAAATGACGGACGTCCTTCCGCTCATTTTGAACATACTGTTCATGTTACGGACGGTGAGCCGGAAATATTGACAAAGCTTTTATAAAAGAAAAAGGAGACTTAAAAAGTCTCCTTTTTTATGCAGAAAGCTGTTAATTTATCTATAAATTTTTGCTGTCGTAACAACTGGGATTTGATATATAAATTTGTAAAAACCGACAGTCGGGTAGTTCCGATTGGACGGTTTAGTGTGTTATAATCGGCTTATTAAAACACATGGAGTTTGTTTAAACAAGGGGGTCAGTTATGAGTGAAGTGATTAAAAATACAATTGATACTATATATGACAGAAGAAGTATTAGAAAATATACGGACAAACCAGTTAATCCTGATCTGGTTCAAGAAGTTCTTAGAGCCGGATTGTATGCTCCCTCCGGAATGAACAAACAGCCATGGCATTTTGTAGTATTTGATACAAAAGAGGGTGTACAAAAAATTAAGGAAATGCATCCTTATGCGTCCTCTCTTGCCACTGCGCCCGTTTGTATAATGGTATGCGGAGATACGGCTCTTGAGATGGCTCCCGGATTTTATCAGGTGGACTGTTCTGCTGCTATTGAAAATATGCTTCTGGCTGCAAATGCTCTGGGGCTTGATACCTGCTGGATGGGAATATATCCCTGGGAAGAAGTTATGGAAAATTTTTCAAAAACATTTTCTCTGCCGGAAAATGTAAAGCCCTTTGCTCTTATTGCTCTCGGATACGGAGCAGTAAAACTTGAACGTCCGAAAAGAAATGATGAAAGTAAAATTCATTACAACAAATGGTAAAAAAGGAATATCTAATGAAAACTTTAAAATACTATATTTCAACACTGATGATATGTATAGCGCTTTGTGCGGGAACACGGGCATTTTGTGAAAGCGCAATGCCGGATATAAAGCTGCCTGAACCGAATATATCGGGCGGGACACCTATAATGGATGCTTTTAAAAATCGTAAAACAAGCGATAAGTTTTCTAAAACACCGCTTGATTTACAGCTTTTGTCGGATCTTTTGTGGGCAGCAGATGGACAGAATCGTCCTGACGGAAAAAGAACGGCACCCAGTGCATTGAATGCACAGGTAATTACAATATATGTAGCGTTTCCTGACGGCGTATACAAATATGATCCGTCTTCTCATACACTGGTGTCATTCAGTAAAGAAGATGTCCGTCCTATTGTCGGAAAATATTCTATGCTTTTACTTTATGTCGCTGACCTTTCAAAACAGAGCAAGTATCTTGCTTCTGTTGACTGCGGATTTATCGGACAGAATGTGTATCTTTTCAGCGCAGCAAATAATCTGAATACCGCATTCTTATACGGCGTAAACAGTATTGCTCTGGATGCAAAATTGGGCTTTAAACTCGGGCAGGAAGTCATATTTGCACAAGTCGTCGGCTATCCGCCAAGTGTAAAATAAGTCATGATTCAATTTTTTTAAGCAGACCGTTCACTGTATATGAAAGTGAATGGTTTGTTTTTAGTTCTGCTTTGATTTTGTCATATGAGTACAATATTGTTGTATGCTTTTTGTCAAAGTATTTTCCTATGTCGGGAAAGCTTTGTTTTGTGAGTTCTCGGCACAGATATATTGCAACCTGTCTTGCTTCTGCAACTTTTGAAGAACGACCTGTTCCTTTGAGCTCTTTTGGAGAAATGTTGTAGTATCCTGATACTTCATCCACGATACCGTCAAAAGTGTATGATTTTTCTTCTTCTGAGTAGTTTATAATTCTTTTTACATTTTCTATATCGAGAGGTACATCGTTTATACTTGCATAAGCCGTAACTCTGTTGAATGCGCCTTCAAGCTCTCTGATGTTGTTTGAGTATACTTCAGCAAGAAACTCTATGATATTGTTTGGAACTTCTATGCTCGAATCTTTTGCAAGGTTTTGCAGTATTGCCATTCTTGTTTCTATATCAGGAATTTGAATATCTGCCATCAATCCCCATTCAAAACGGCTCACAAGTCTGTCGGAAAGCGACGGAATTTCTTTCGGAGTCCTGTCAGAGGTGATAACAATTTGTTTGCCGGAGCCATGGAGAACATTGAAAGTGTTAAATACCTCTTCTTCTGTTCTTGTTTTTCCCGCAATAAGCTGAATATCGTCTATCAAAAGAACGTCTACTTCTCTGTATTTTTTGCGGAATTTGTTCATTTTTTTTGTTTTTTCATCGCCTCTTGCCAGGGCGTTTACAACATCATTTACAAATTCTTCCGCAGTAATAAAAAGAACTTTCAGCTCGGGGCGGTTTTTTATAATGTAATGTCCGATTGCCTGCATAATGTGGGTTTTACCCAAACCCGGACCTCCGTAAATATACAAAGGATTGTATTTTGTTCCGGGGTGCTGGGCAACTGTCTGCGCTGCAACGTATGCAAGTTTGTTGTTTGAGCCGACAACAAAGTTTTCAAACTTGTATTTGAGATTAAGATTTGATGACTGCATTTGGGTAAGGCTGTCATACTGATATTTTAATACGCTGTTTGTGTTTTTTGTGTCTGCAGACTCTTTTTCTGCCTGAGAGGCTCTTTTTGCTGCTTTTTTTGCGAAGTTTTTTGCCAGTTCTTCATCAAAAATAATTTTTAGTTCAAGTTCTTTGCCGAAAACAGATTTTATTGCGGATGAAAACTCATTATAGTGATTTTTTCTGATGATACTTGGTGCCAGCGCCTGACCCGTGTGAACAACAAAACTGTTTTCATCATAATACTGCGGCTCCAGAGGGACAATCCAGGTATTAAAAGTAGACTCTGATATGTCTTTTTCAAGAATCCCTAAAATCTTGTTCCAAACTTCAATAACATTTTCCTGACTCATAAATCATATATTACAACAAACGATGCGGTCTGTCATTTAAAAAACGATAGAGAAGCAACAATGCTTTACTTGCAGATTGTCAAATTTCTGACAAAGCCTTTTTCTGTATCCACATAATTTTTTCTGGCTTTTTTAATTTCAACAATAGTGTTGTCCAAACGCAAAAGTTCGATTTGATTTTTTATGTTTTCATCCCTGACAAACCATTTGATTTTTCCGTCGGGATATTTTGCAAAGTGAAATGTAGACGATAAAACACAAACCTTTAGTGCATCAATCATGTTCAGACCGGAAATATCTATACTCAAGTATCTGCAGTCATTTCTTGAGATATAGTCTTTTGCTTCATAGACTGCTTCAAAAATGCTGGCTTTGTAATTTCCGACTTTTAGTGTTGCTTCTTGCTCGTAATTTGATCCTTCTGGAAAATTGGGAGGGAAATTTCTAAAATCGTTAATCGTCATTATTCCGGTTTCTCTAAATCTCTAATATATATCCACTTGTTATAATCTTAAAGCGTACATATAATATAACGAGATTTTTTGAGAAAAATTAAATGTTTATATCAAAACTCCATCTTTCGTATGATATTCAAGATATGATTGAGTTTGAGCCATTGTCCGTATTAATAAACAAGAACTCTTGAAAGTTTTGATTCAAGCTCATCACGCACTCTTTCAACCGTGATATCACTTATACAGCGGTAGTCTCTGGAACAGTGTACCTTTAGCCCGCAGGGCTGGCAAGGAAGAGAGGTCTTTATCACAACAGAATCGTCTTCCCAGGCTCGCCATTTTTCTGTGTTCATCGGTCCGTATATACCTATGACCGGTGTTTCAACCGATGCCGCAATATGCAGATTTCCGCTGTCACAACCTACTATCAAGCTGCACAGCTTTGTCAGTGCAAGAGTTTCTCTGAGTGAAAATTTTCCGCAAAGGTTTTTGGGTGTAATTTTTAGGTGTGCACCGTTGTCTTCTATATGTGACATGATTTCTTCATAGGTTTTTGAGTCATTTTTGGTTCCGTTAAAGATAACCTGAACACCTTTTTCATTGCTCAGCCATTGCACAATCTGTGCCCATCTGTCTTTTGCCCATTCTTTTTTTCTGTTTCCGCTTGTTGCATGCACGAGCACCATCAAAGGACCGTTATCGGGATTTATGTTGTTTTCTCTGAGAACATCTTTAACCGTATCAAGTTCTTTTGGTTCAACCCAGTTTTCAAGATAGTTGTCTCTGGGGGTTATGCCGTCCGCTCTTAAAACATCGAGAAAACATTCTATTTCATGTCTGTTTTCTACATACGGGACACGCTTTGTGAGCAAAAATCCGCGCATTTCCGTATCAAAGCCTATTCTTTCTTTTATTCCGGCTGCAAATGCCAGAAAAGCGCTGGAAAAGGAACGTTTTAGTACATATGCTTTGTCGTATTTTTTTTCACGAAGAAGTTTGACGTAACTCCAGAAATCTTTTTTTTCTGCGTTTTCTTTGTTTTCATATCTGTGTTTTTTTGTTGTGTCAAAATAGATAAAATTATCCACATACGGGCATTTCTCTATAATTTCTCCGGATACCGGAGCCACCAGCATGTCTATTTGTGCATCGGGATATGCATCTCTGAGGTTTCTTAAAAAAGGAACCGTCAGAAGTGTGTCACCGATAAATCTGTATCTCATAACAAGAATTTTTTTGCTCATATTATTCCTCTAATATAGTTTTTAAATCCAGAACAGGTTTTAATTTTAACGCAAAAATATTGTCAAAATGTAATGAAAGTTCTTTCAATTTTACCGAGTCTTTTTCTGTGGTTATCATTGCTTTTGCGCCATATTTTTCTGCAAGTTTCTGCAGCTCTTTGATATCATCAGCCGTATAAATATGGTGGTCTTCAAAATCTTTTGTTGCCATTACGTCATATCGAACAAGAAAATTGTAAAACTGTTCCGGCTGTCCTATTGCACTGAAAGCAATCACAGGTATATTTTCGGCAATGGGTTCTTGTGTTTTTATATTGTATATTGTATCAGGAACCATCGAGCATACGGATGATGGTTTTTTGTAAGTTTTTCTCAGATATCTAGCAAATGTGCGGGCATGTTTGTCGTCAAAACTTTTGTTAACAACAATGATTTTGTCTGCTCTTTTTATTTCGGATACGGGTTCTCTCAAGGCGCCGAGAGGCAGTACACAGCCGTTTGAAAATTGCTTTTCCGCATCGACAACAAGCAGATTTAGATCTCTTTGGATTTTTCTGTGCTGAAAACCGTCATCCAGAATAAGTCTTGTTGCTTTAAGATGACTTTGGGCATATTTTGCTGATTTTACACGGCTGGAACAGGTTACTACAGCAGCTTTTGGACAGTGTTTTGCAAGCCAGTAGGGTTCATCTCCTGCCTGAATGGCATCGTAGTTTATACTTGTTCCGTCAGAAATTATATTGACATTTTTGTTTGGCAGTCGTCCTCCGTAGCCGCGAGAAAGAATTGCTGTCCTTTCTCCTTTGGTGCAGAGATAGTTTGCAATTTCAGCCGTGATAGGGGTCTTGCCTGTTCCTCCTGTTGTCAGATTTCCGACTGATATTGTATATGTGCGTGGTTTGAATGCTTTTAAAATGTTTTTGTCATATAAAAAGTTTCTGATTTTTACAACGGAAAGGTAAATTAAAGACGGCAGCGTTAAAAGAGTATACAAAAAAATTGCTGTTAGTATATCAGCTGCATTTTTGTATTTTTTTTTGTAATGAAATTCTGTCAAAAAAACTTTCATGATTAATAGAATTTTATAATAAAACGCAGTTTCTGTCATGTGGGGCTATTGCTATTGACAGGGTTCTTTTCTGTCTTCAACAAAACGTTTTTTTGCCGGATTATATTTTAGTATTTTGTAATCATTTGTTGTGGCGGAAATTTTTATTGCATTGCTTGTATCCGTGCGATAGATTTTTGTATTGTTTTTTGCGATTGTATTTAGAGTGGATTTTACGGGATGTCCGTATGTGTTATATCCTGTGCAGATTATAGCGGCATCCGGATTTATTGTTTTGAGCATTTTTGATGTGACTGTGTTTTTCCCGCCGTGGTGACCGGATTTTAGTATTTCTATTTTATTTTTGTGCAAATCATTTTTAATTTTGTTAAATGAACGCACCCCTCCGTCCGCCATAAACAGCATATCAAAATCTCCGTATGAAAGAAGTGTTATTGTAGAATTGTCGTTGTCATTTTTGTTTTTTACAAAGTCAGGACAGAGTGTTTTTAGTGTAAAGTTATCTTCTTCGTATACAATTTCATTATTTTTTGCTGTTTGTGATGATATTTTGTTTTCTTTTATGTGATTTAGAATTGCTTTTGTTGTCTTTGAATTGTCCGTGTCTTTGTTCAGAATAACTCTTTGTACCTTTGCGATATTCATTATGTCGACAGCTCCGCCTGAATGATCAGAATCAAAATGAGTCAAAAGCAGAAGATCAATTTTCTTTATACCGTTGTCTTTGAGATATTTACCCATTATTGATTCAGCCTGTGAAAATGAATTTTTGCCGTATCTTCCATGGGCTGTATCTATCATTATGTATTTGTTTTGAGGTGTTTTTATAAGGAAGCTGTCTGCATTGCCTACATCAAATACTATGATTTCACAATTTCGGTTCTCAAATTTTATAAAAGAAAGTGCAAACACAATACACAGAAGAACAGTGACAGCCGTTAGTTTTTTGTTTTTAAATTTGTTTCGTAAAAGAAAGCCGAAACTCAATAGGACTGCATAGTATACAATCAACTGAAAATGGTCGGGATGGATTGTAGAAAGCAGGGAATTTGGCAATGAACCGAAAAAGTTTGAAATAGAAACAAGCATTGAAACAACAGGGTTGAGTATTGAATCAAAGAACAGACAGGATTTTTGTGCGATTATGTCAATCGGTATCATTGCAATGATAGAGGAAAGAAAGCCCAAAAAGCTTATAATCATTATAAAAGGAGTTATCACAAAGTTTGCAAATATTGAATACGTAGCAAAAGTGTTAAAGTAATACATTTGAATAGGGGCTGCAAAAAGCTGGGCAACAAGCGGAATTAGCACTGCTCCGGCAATAAATTCAACAAATTTGTTTTTAATATTTTCAAGCACGGGCGGACAATAAAACATAAGGGCAAAAGTGACGACAAATGACAACTGAAAGCCCACGTCATTAATCATTGCCGGATCATACAAAAGCATCAATAATGCAACAAGAAAGACCAAAGCAATGCTGTCGGCGGCACGGTCAATAAGTTTTCCGAAAAGCACAAATTCAATCATCAATGCTGCACGCAAAACAGACGGTCCCATCCCTGTCATCAAAGTATAAAATGCTACCAGCACTGCTCCGAGAATAATCACCAGTCTGTAGTTGAGTCTCAGTCTGATTCCTATGAAAAACCAGATACCGAATATAATGGAAACATTCATACCGGATGCTGCCAGAATGTGAAGTAATCCGGAATTTATAAAAGAACTTTTTATATAATCAGGCGGATTTATTGCATCATCACCAAAAACAATTCCGCCTAAGACTTCAATATTAGGGCTTTTTAGATATTGTTTGTGTATATTCAGGATTTGCGTTCTTTTGTCATTCAGTTTTTGCAGAAACTTTCCGCCTAAAGATTCCGGCTGAGAAACAATATTCCATTTTCCGCTTTTGACGTAAAAAGTCGAAAATGTTCTGTGATTTTTCAGGTAGTTTGCATAATCAAACTGTGACGGATTTTTTGCTCTTATCGGGTTTCTTAAAATACCGTTGACTCTTATTTTGTCTGCTATTTTAATTTTTTCAATATTTTCTTTTGTGTCATACAGCGTTACAATTGTTTTGGCGTTTAGCTTTTCTTTTTTTCCGTCAAAGGTTCCCGAATCAACTTTTAGATAGAACTTTGTTTTGTCAGAGTTGTTTGTTGTCGGAATAGAGATAACTGTACCGGAAAGCGTGCATTTTGACGGGATATGAGAAGAAAGGTCATCAAAATTTTTTATTTGAAAATGACAGTTCAAAAGTGCAAGAACAAATGCCAGATAAAAAATTACGGCAGCACGGCAGGAAATAATATTTTTGTATAGCATTATGATTAACGCTGCCATTAACAAGAATGCCGGCAATATAACAACATCCGTAAAGAATGAAATTATTCCCAGAATGTAAAAACCGGAAAATATAATAGTGTTTTTTGTTCTGCCCAAAATTTTTCCTGTCGTGATTATTTCTAATCTAGTATCGCAGTTGCTGCCGGCTGACCGCAGCCAGCGCCTGCTCACCTTTTCAATGTGTTACTCAAAAAATTCGTTCACGTCTTCCTCTCATAAAACCTGACTTTTAGTCAGCTTTTATTCGGCAGAGTGCTCCTTATCACGAATTTTTTTCGAACATATTATTTACAATCATATAATAAAAAGTCCGCTGTTATAACTTTTGACAGCGGACTTTTTACATTCTTCCAACGGTTTTTTCAAATTTATTTTTTCTGTGCTTGAACGGCAGCAGCCGCATTCATTGTATCTATTACAAACTGACGGCTTGCCACTTCGTCTTTAAGCGCATTAATCATATTTCTCTGATGAGTAATCATTTCAAATTGTGCATTTGCAAGCTCTTTTCTAGCTTTGTTTTTTTTTACTGCCTTTGCAATAAGACCGATTGCCGTACCCAGCAATACAGCGCCGCCCACAGCAGCTCCTACTGTTTTTGGGTTTTTCTTGGCAAATTCAACCGCATCATGTGTCAATTCTCTTGTATATTTGATACCTTCTTTTAATTTAGGCTGGACATAATTTTGATATGCCGGTTTAACGTGATTTTGATACGCATTTCTGACTTGTTCTTTACCTTTAGTATACAAATTTTGTACATCTGCTTTTGAAATCTTCATAACCTGCCTCCACAACTTGCTTACATGTATTCTAAGTATTTTCAGTGAAAAAAATTGCTTTATATTGAGAAATTTTCCTTTAAAGTTTACAAAACGCAATAATTGTAAAGACATGTAAATTTTATATACAAATTATATAAAAATCTGCAATTCCGCACTGTTTCCGGTTTTTATATATATATGAAGTAATAAAGAAAGAGAGTAAGTAAATGGGTGTAAATTCACTTTCACAAATAATAAATCTAAGGATAAAAGAAGATTCCGGCAAAGATATTTCAAAACTTAATTCAAATACCGGTGTTCAACCAATTACACTTAACGGAGCAAGAGAAGACGGGCTTGTCGGTTCTGTCGGAGATGGATTTGAGCATAGTTCATCTTCTTCTGAGGCTGAAGAAATTTCGAATGGACGAAGCGCTCTCTCAAGTGATAATGCTGAAGAAGTCAAAGGTGCAAGCGATGATCTTGGCAGCATGAATATAGATTCTTCTGAACCGGTTTCTCAGGCAGGCTCTGTAGTTTCCGGTGCCGAAGCCGGAGCCGCCGCAGCATCTGCTGCTGTTGACGGTGCTGCTACTGCAGTTGATGGTGCTAAAGATGCACAGAGTGCAGCTCAAAGCGGGGTTGAGTCAGCAAACGGTGCTGTAGTTGACCAGCAGGCTGTTGTTGATGCAAAAGATACTGCATATACGGAAGCTCAGGCAGCAACACAAACAGCAAAAACTGATTATGATAATGCTAATGTGACACTAAAAAATGCAAAAGCAGCACTCGATGCGGCAAGAGGTACTGAGGCGGAAGCGGCTGCTCAAGCGGCATACAATGCTGCTGAAGCAAAAGTTGCACTCGCTAAAGCAAAACTCGAGCAAGCTCAGGCTGCAGAAGAGGTTGCAAAACAGGAAAAAGCTCAGGCAGAGGCAGAACTTGCAAAAGATGAAGCGGCTTTAAAAGAGGCAGAAACAGCTCTTGAAACGGCAAACGAAAATCTTGAAGCAGCAGAAGCAACTCTCAGCGAGGCAGAAGAAGGATACGACTCAGCTCAGAAAGCTCTTGCCGATGCAAAAAAAGATTACGACAAAATAAAGGATGATACAGAAAAAGTATCGGAAGACCTAAAAGAAAAACTCGACAAATTGTATGAAGAGCTTTTGGAAAAAGAAGAAAATGAAACATCCGAACAGCCAACAACTGGTTCAAAAATCGGACAGACATTTTCTGCGGGCTCTCAGCTGCTCGGACAGCTCGGAAATATGTTTTCACAACAGTCTGCAGCTTCTTCCGAAGAAGATTCATCCGGTCTTCGTAAGCCAACGGCATATGACAATGCCTTGTTGAATGCTACACTTGCAGACGTTGGCAGTTTTATTCAAAACGGAATGGGCGGCAATCTCTTTACAACAGGCTATCCGGCTTCACAGACAACAACAGCTGCAGCAGGTGGTAACACAGCAAATACAAGCAGTATACCGCAGTCTGTTCAAAGTACGGGTGCTTCATCAAATTCTAATGCAGGATCATTGAATATATTTAACAGAAAACTTGCATAGTCATTTGAAATTTTGTACAAAAAAACTCTTTTGGTCTTTAAAGCCAAAAGAGTTTTTTCTTTGCAATAATTATCTAATCTAGTATCGCAGTTGCTGCCGGCTGACCGCAGCCAGCACCTGCTCACCTTTTCAATGTGTCACTCAAAAAATTCGTTCACGTCTTCCTCTCATAAAACCTGACTTTTAGTCAGCTTTTATTCGGCAGAGTGCTCCTTATCACGAATTTTTCTCGAACATTTTATATTAGCAGCTAGCAGTTGCTTTGCATTTTTCAATTGCATCTTTGACTTTTTCAACAATTTCTTTTTGTTCTTCAAAAGTCAGTTCTGCGAACATCGGCAGACTCATTACATGCTGTGTATCATACTCGGTGTACGGGAGGTCTCCCATTTTGTATCCGAGGTGAGCATGAACTTTTTGCATATGCAAAGGAATAGGATAATAAAGCATTGCTCCTACGCCGTTTTCCTGAAGCATTTTTTGAACTGCATCACGATTTGGAACTTTGATTGTATACTGGTGGTAAACGCAGTATGTGTCAGGAAGTTCTTTAGGAGTTTGAACATCCTCATAACCTTTGAAAAGTTCTGTATATCTGTGTGAAACTTCACGGCGCATTTTGTTCCATTCATCGATGTATTTCATTTTGACTCTTAAAATAGCGGATTGTATTTCGTCAAGACGGCTGTTTA
>CALVEJ010000056.1 GCA_944326535.1 Candidatus Gastranaerophilales bacterium
AAAGAAAAAGATTCCATTGTTATTATGGAGGGGTATTTTGATGTGATTTCCGCACAGGTCAACGGTGTAAAAAATGCAGTCGGCGCCTGCGGAACCGCACTGACAGAAAGCCATGTAAAACTTATTTCAAGATACACCCCTTCTCGAAAAATTTACCTTGCTTTTGATACGGACAAAGCAGGTCAGAATGCTACAAAAAGGGGTGCTGATGTTATCAAAGATGCATTTTCCGGACTCGGGAATATAAAACAGTTTGATGAAAGTTTTTCTTCGATATCTCAAAAAAACGACAGATACTCGTGTGAATTAAGAGTTGTTGTTCCTCCCGAAGGAAAAGATCCGGATGAGTTTATTAGAGAACATGGCTCAGATGCGTATCAGGAAATTTTGAATAAAGCGCCGCTGCTTGTTGATTTTCAGATAAACAGTATTTTGGAAGAAAAAACACCTGATATGTCGCCGATTGAAAAGAGCAATCTTGTTAAGGAGCTTCTGCCTTATCTTCGGGAAATAAATAATGACATAGTAAGAGATGAATATGTGAAAATAGTTGCCCAAAATCTCGATATAACGGAGGAGTCCGTAAGACAAGAGTTGAAAAAGGGTTTTTCTGACACTTTTTCTTATCCCGCTAAGGTTGAAAAAAGTACAAAATTGATTGTAAAGAAATCTTTAAATATTTCAGAAAAAGCGCAAAAAAATTTATTGTCGATGTATTTAATAGACGAAAGCCCCTATAGCATTCAAACATTAAACAGCTTTTTAAAGGATGTAGACTATACAAACGATAAGTTAATAATTGTAAAAAATACAATTGACAAATTGTCTCAACGGGTAAATAATGTTAAGGAATTGATAGAAACCCTGTACACAGAATTTGCCGAGGACTATGAAGTCAAAGAGATAATTACAGATTTGATATATCTTTCCGACAGTTTCAAAGATTTGTCGGAGAAAGATTTTAAAAATGCTATTAATGAAAACATTGCTAAAATAGCGGCTTTTAAAGAAAAAGAAGCTCAAAATCATTTACGGTCTCAATACAAAAACCTCAATGATGATGAAATTCAAGCAATCCAAATACAAATGCAATTAAGAGAAAATATAAAAAACAAGCTAAGAACTGGAGACAATTAATGAGCAGAAAAAGAATGTCAGACAAATCACTCGTTAGTATGATTGATGAAGATGATCTTCAAACAGATGATACTGCTGGTGATGATTTATTCAGTGAGCCCGAAACAATTACAACAGACAGTATAGATGTTATTATCGGAAAATCAGGTTCTGTTGCTGCTGATGAAATTTATATGCAGCCTTCAGATGATATGGATGAGTCAGATGATGAACAGCAGCTTGCTGTTCCGAGAGGTGTTTCTCTTGATGATCCGGTCAGAATGTATTTAAGAGAAATCGGTCGTATCAAACTTTTGACAGCCGATGAAGAAATAGATCTTGCCAGAAAAATTATTCAAGGCGGAAATGTAGGTGCTGTTGCAAAAAGAAAACTGGTTCAGGCAAACCTCAGACTGGTTGTATCTATTGCGAAAAAATATGTAGGCAGAGGTATGCTGTTTTTGGATCTTATTCAGGAAGGCAATCTCGGACTCATCAGAGCTGCTGAAAAATTCGACCATGAAAGAGGATACAAATTCTCAACATATGCAACCTGGTGGATTCGTCAGGCAATTACAAGAGCAATTGCCGATCAGGCTCGTACAATTCGTATCCCTGTTCATATGGTTGAAACTATCAATAAGCTGAAAAAGGTTACAAGAAAACTCGCTCAGGAACTTTCAAGAAAACCTACCGAAGAAGAACTTGCTCAAGAGATGAATATTTCCATTTCAAAACTCAGAGAAATCATAAAGGTTGCTCAAGAACCGTTGTCTTTGGAAACACCGATAGGTAAAGAAGAAGATTCAAGACTCGGTGATTTTATTGAAGACAAAGATGCAGATGCTCCTGTAAAAACAGTTGCTCATGAACTTTTGAGAGAAGATCTTGCAGAAGTTTTAAGCGGTCTTTCTCCGAGAGAAAGAGATGTTCTGAGATTGCGTTTTGGTATGGACGACGGCAGACAAAGAACTCTTGAAGAAGTAGGTCAGCTCTTTGGCGTTACCCGTGAACGTATCAGACAGATTGAAGCGAAAGCTCTGAGAAAACTCAGACATCCAAACAGAAGCAAACGCTTGAGAGAATACGTTGAAGTTTAAAAAAAGACCCGTAAGGGTCTTTTTTATTGCTTAATCAGTAATCTTGCCTCCAGATTACAGTCAATATCTCCGTAAATTACTTTCATATATTCGTCATTGAACGGAATTAGTTTCGCATAGTTCAATGATTTTTGGTTGTGATCATTGCCGGTGTTGAGTGCTTTTACTTTTGCTATAAGCTGGTTGCCCTGATAAAAATTTATATAATAGCCGTTGTCGTTTTTTGCTGAAAGTATACGGTAGTATCCCGGAGGGATTTCTGTCTGCTGCGGTGTGATAAGAGTTACCGGCAGCATTGCTGTCGGATAATCTTCTTTTATATCTTTCAGCACTCCGGAAATGTCATTGGACGGAGTTTCTTCATTATCTGTAGAACCTTGCTGCCAAATAGGAGCTCCTTTGGGCTTTTTCTTTTCTTCTTTTTTCTTTTTATTCTTTTCAAAAAACTGCATAACTTTTTCAAATTCCTGATTTGTGACGGATTTTTCCTGGTTTTTTGCAGCTTCGTCAATTTTCATCGGCTCATCCCAAAAATCATCTGCCGCTATAGCAGGGATGTTTGCCAGCAGAATAAAGTATATTGCTAAGGAAGATAAAATCTTTTTCATAGTATTAATAATAATGATTTTTTTATTTAAGTAAACCCCTGTATGTATTTTATGAATTTTCTTGCAATATAAAGCAAAAATCGCCATAATAGAATAATTGAAACATACAGCCGAGAAGGAGAAGGATTATGGCAACAGAATATGTTTATTTAGACGGCGAGTTTGTAGATGCCAAAACAGCATCAATTCCTGTCAGAAACCATGCTTTTTTATATGGTACATCTGTTTTTGAAGGTATCAGAGCTTATTACAATAAAGAAGAAGACCAGCTTTATGCTTTCAGAATGAAAGAACATTTTGAAAGACTTATTAACAGCTGCAAAATTATGCATATGGATCCGAAGTTTACTGTTGATGAATTTTGTAACCTGACTAAAGAACTTTTGAAAAAGAACGGATACAGAACGGATGCATATATCAGACCGCAGGTGTATAAAAATGCGCAAAAAATCGGTCCAGGTATGATAGACAATCCTGATGCTGTTTTGATTTTTTCTTTTGCAATGGGTGAATATATTGATTTGTCAAAAGGTTTGAGTGTTTGTGTTTCTAACTGGAGAAGAAATGATGACAATGCCATTCCTCCGAGGGCAAAAGTTTCCGGTTCATACGCAAATACCGCATTGATTATTACAGATGCAAAACTTGCGGGTTTTGATGATGCGATTGTTCTTGATCATGCGGGAAAAGTTACAGAGGGTTCTGCTATGAATCTGTTTCTTGTGGAAGGTGACACACTTGTTACAACACAAACTACAGACAATATCCTTGTCGGTGTTACAAGAAATACAATTCTTGAACTCGGAAAAAATGTACTCGGTCTAAAAACAGCAGAAAGAGAAATTTCCAGAACAGAACTTTACATTGCCGATGAAGCTTTCTATTGCGGAACAGGTGCTCAGGTCAGCCCGATTACGTCTATTGATCACAGACCTCTTGGCAACGGAGCTGTCGGCGAGCACACAAAAGAACTCCAAAAACTTTATTTTGATGTAGTAAAAGGTAAAGTTGAAAAGTACAAAAAATGGTGTACTCCTATTTATGATTAGTTTTTTAGGACTTTGTGTAAAAAATTTAATAAAAACTTTAAAATATATTTTTGATCGGCAGACAAAACTGTCTGCCGTCATTTCGCAAGCTGCAATGATCAGCTATGATTCATTGTCAATATCTTTGACAATTGTTTTTATAGCAGCAGCAGTTATATCTCTTCAGGTGTCAAAACAATTCCTGATGAGCGGAGCGGAAAGTTATGTCGGGGGCTTTATTGCTGTTGCTCTGGTTAGAGAAATTGCTCCGGGTTTTGCTGCACTGGCAATTGGAGCAAGGGCAGGGACTGCCATTTGTGCTGAGGTAGCTAATATGAAAGTTACCGAACAGGTTGATGCAATAAAAACACTGGGGGTTGATCCTGTCGGATATTATTTCGCTCCGAGACTTATTGCATCTGCATTTACTGTTCCGATGGTTGTTATACTTGCTGAATTTATCGGAATAGTCGGTGGGATGATGGTTGCTTATTTTGCAATTCAGCTTCATCCGAACAGATTTATGAATACAGTATGGCTTTTGCTGGAGGCAAAAGATATATATATCAGTATTTTTAAGGCATTTATATTCGGGGTTCTTATTACACTGGTATGTGCAACTGAGGGATACAAAACAACAGGCGGAGCAAAAGATGTCGGTGTCGCCACTACAAAATCAGCCATAAAGGCTACATTTTATCTTCTTGTTGCCGATTTTATTATCAACCTTTTATTTTATGTAAATGTGGGAATATAGCTTAACGATATCTGTCATAAAATGATGCTTCGGGGCGTGCGGAATTGGAGAGAACTATTTCCCTGTATTCATTCTTGTCAATATCAACACCCATGTTTTTGATTTTTATTTCAGGTGCTTTACGTTTTTGTGTAAAATTTTTGTTGTTTTTCTTTTCCATAACTTTTATTATAAACTTAAAAAACAAAAAGAGAGATTTTTATGAATAAAAATAATAAAATAGTTGTTATTTTGCTGGCGGTTTTTATGATTTTGTGTTCGCTTCCGATAGTCTTGTTCAGTATAAAACTGTCTCTTGCAAAAAAGGGTCTGCATATTGATAACAAACGTTATGAATATGTGAATAAAGTTTGTATTGAAAACAAAAATAAAATTCATTGCGAAAAACTGCTTCGGGAAGATTTGAATATTCTCGTATATGCACACAAAAAGAACAAAGAATATATTTCCGTTCCAATGTCCGTTTCCCGTCCGGATAGAATTCTTACAACGATGTACAAAGAACAGGAAAATATTTCTGTTGTGGAACCGGAGATACTTTTGAAGACAATGATGCTTAAAAATCTTTTGTTTAAAGATGAAAAGACACAGATTGCAGCAGGTGTTTTTGCTCAAAAAATGGAAGATTATATCTCTCAAAATTTTTCACAAAGCAATAGAACTGCTTTTTTGTCGATGCTGCAAAATCAGGATGAAAATTTTGATAAGTATCTAAAAAAAGTTAAATACAGAAAAGACAAGAAAGAAAAAATAGAAGAATTAAAACGCTCTGTTGAAAACGAAAGACAAAAGCCTGAGCTGTATCCTTCTGAATCGTCTTCTTCAGAGCGTGTTGATGAAGAATTTTAGTATACTATTTGCATTCGTGTTCGATTTCTTTTTCTTTCATCATTTTTTTGAGCTGCTCGACAGAAACAGTATCGGGCGCTTGAACTTTTGGTTCCAGCCCTTTTTCCAAAAGATCGGCTTCTTTGTTTCTTAATGCAGTGTCCGCAACTGTCAAATCTCTGTCTTTTGCGGCTGCCATAATTTGTATAACCATTTCTGTCGGAGCGCCTTCTTCAGAAACCTTTTTCTGAACGGCATAGCTTTTCCAGTCATCGGGCAGTTTTTTTACTTCAGTATAACCCATTCCTTCATTTGATAATCTTTTTTGAATTTGGG
This sequence comes from Candidatus Gastranaerophilales bacterium, assembly GCA_944326535.1. Classification (GTDB taxonomy): domain Bacteria; phylum Cyanobacteriota; class Vampirovibrionia; order Gastranaerophilales; family Gastranaerophilaceae; genus Limenecus. Next base: position 5,774 of record CALVEJ010000056.1, read on the forward strand.
TTTCAAGTATATTTGTTACATATTGTTTTTGTGACTTAAATCTGTTCGGGATAACTATTTTGTTCCCGATAACTTCTTCAGGATCTCTTTTTTCATGTTTTTTAAAGAGATCTGCCGCAATTTTCAGGTGTCCTATTTCATATTCAAGGAACATTTCCCAGATTTTTTTTATTCTTTCATCTGTTTCGTCTTCAACACAGGTGTAGTAGTTGCAGACTTCCGTAAATTCGTGAAGAAGAAGTTTTTCAAACCAGCTTTCTGTCGGGTCTATTAACGATTCATACATAGAAACATGCTCTTCTTCTACGTCTTTAATTTCGGCATATGTTTCTCTTATGCACTGGTTTCCGTATTCCATTCCGTGTTCCGCATAATAGTTGTGTGTCTGCTGTTCTCCAGATACAAGAGTGTAAATATTCACTTTGGTCTGCGGATCTGCAGTTGCCTTGTCATAAGGCTTTCTTAATCTTAATGCAGCATCGTTGTGGTGGTATTGTGTCGGACGGCTGAGCATAATGTCTGTTTGTCCCTGTACAATATCATTCGGACTTATTCCGTGTTCAAAATATGCCCATTGGCTGTATCTGTAAAGATGGTCAAAGTCTTCTAAAAGACCGAAATCAAATGTCTCTTTGACATACGGGTCAGGTTCATTTTGCGCCATCCAGGCGGTCAAATCTACTGCTACCTGTTCGTATCCAAGTGTTGTCTCAAGTACGGATTGATCAGCTGGTGTCAGCCAATTTACCGTTGTCTGCTGCATATCTTCAATACGTCTTGTTTGTGCAATAAACTGGTTTACTTCTGTATCTGCACAGTTTCTGGAAAAATTGTGTTTAAAGTTCCAGGCTTCTACTTCGATTCCGTTCATCAAAATTTGTCTTGTTCTTGTGTAACAGTCAACTTCTGTTTTGTTGAATGGCTTTTTTGTGATTTCATGCCAGTTTCGTATTTGTTTTTCTATCGGGGTTCCTTTTTCTAATAATGGATTAAAACTCATTTTTAGCCTTTCTTTTTTCATACTAAAAAACAAAGCACGTTTTGCGCTTTGTTTTTAGGATAAATAAATAAAAGATTTTTTTGATTACCTGAAATATTACAGTTGCTTACCCATAAGTGCAGATTTCTCTGCTGTCTTTTGTACGGTTTCAAAGAGTATTTCAGATATATTGCTCTCACTCAATACTTTGTTGCCTTCAGCCGTAGTTCCTCCCGGTGTTGTAACATTTGTGATGAGTTGTTCGGGGTCAACACCTGAGTCAAGTATCATTTTTGCAGAGCCCAGTGCTGTTTGTGCCGAAAGGAGGAGCGATGTTTCGTAATCCAGTCCCAGTTTTGCTCCGGCTTTTGCAATTTCGTTGATAATATAATAATAAAAAGCAGGACCGGAACCGCTTACACCTGTAATGGCGTCTATATCTTGTTCTTTTGCTTTTATTACCCTGCCGACACTTTCAAAGATTTTTACTACTTCTTCAAAGTCCTCTGCTTTTGCGTGCTCTCCTTTGCAGACAGCACTCATTCCGTATCCCAGAAGAGCCGGAGTGTTAGGCATAACTTTTATTACCCTTGCTTTTTTTTCAAGAATTTCTTCAACTTTTGCCGTAGAAATACCGGCTGCAATTGTGATTATTAGTTTTGTTTCATCAATTTTGTCTTCAATTTCTGTCAGAACTTCTTTTACAACAAACGGTTTTACCGCCAGCAGTATTATATCAGCCTGAGATGCAGCTTCTCTGTTGTTGTGTACGATTTTTATCCCCAGATTTTTTTCTATTTTGTGTGCATACTCTTTGTTTGGCTCAGAGGCGATTATATTTTCCTGCTTAAAAAGCTTTGATGATTTCAAGCCGTTTATTATTGCGGTTGCCATTTTGCCTGCACCTATAAAGCCTATTGTTTTATTGATCTGTTCTGTCATTATCTTTTCTCCGTATGTGAGGATTTTTTATTGTAACCCCTTTGTAATCATTTGCATATCTCGGATTGACTTTCGTCTATGTCTTTTTTATTATGATACAACCAGATAAATTTAATTCAAGGAGCAATAAAATGAGACGTACATTAGAAGGAACAAAAAGAAAAAGACAAAACGTCAGCGGTTTTAGAGCTAGAATGGCAACTCCGGGCGGAAGAACAGTTCTTAACAGAAGAAGAGCAAAAGGTCGCCACAGACTCGCTATTCAAGTTAAAAAGAGAGCTTAGTTTTGCAGTTTAAAGGTTTATAAAAAGGTCTGCCGTCATTGAAGAAAGCAGACCTTTTTGTTTTCAGGTAATTATTTATGCTTCCTAAAAGATACAGACTTAAAAATAAAAAAGCTTTTGATGCTACATACAGAAATCACAAGGTAGTATCAAACGGACTGCTTACTATCTATCTGGGCAAGGAGAAAAAAGACTTGTCTTTGCCGACAAAAATAGGATTTGTTGTCAGTAAAAAATATCATAAAAGAGCGGTTAAAAGAAACAGAATAAAACGTCTGATGAGGGAGGTCGCAAGACTTTCCATAAAACAGGATAAACTGGGTAAATTGAATAAGTATATGTCTTTTATAATGATTCCAAAAGATAAAACAATAGGAATGAAGTATTGCGAAATAGAAAACTCTTTTTACTCGCTTTTGGAGAAAGTTAGATGAAAATATTAAATTATAACAGTATAGACAGTCAATTTTTTAAAAATATAGAGTTTGAGACAATGAGCTCTGTAAACGAAATAATTAACGATGTGAAAGCAAACGGCGATAATGCTGTTATAGAATATTCAAAAAAATTCGGTGACGGCGTAGAAGATGCATTTCTTGTTACTGACGAGGAAATAAAAAGGGCTTATAGAAATGTTGATGCTTCTGTACAAGAAGCAATAAAAAATGCCGTTGAAAATGTAAAAGAATTTGCGCTGCAGCAGCTGGGTTGTTTAAAAACACTTGATACACAAATAAACGGCGTCAATCTGGGACATAGAATTATTCCGATAAAATCTGCAGGCTGTTATATTCCGGGCGGAAATTATCCTCTGCCGAGTACTGCCGTGATGACGATTGTTCCTGCAAGGGCTGCCGGTGTAGAAAGAGTTATTGCCTGTTCGCCCAAAATTCAGGATACAACAATAGTTGCGTGCGATATGGCTGGTGCGGATAAAATTTATAAAATTGGCGGGGTTCAGGCTGTTGCTGCAATGGCATTCGGTACAGAGTCAGTTGAAAAGGTCGATAAAATAGTGGGACCCGGAAACAGATTTGTTACTGCTGCAAAAAAACAGGTATACGGCGAGTGCGGCATAGATTTTCTTGCCGGTCCGTCAGAGGTGTTGATTGTGGCGGATGAAACGGCAAACCCCGATTTTGTTGCAGCAGATATGCTTGCACAGTGTGAACATGATAGAGATGCACGAGCCTATTTGATTTGTTTTAGCGGGGAATTTGCAAAAACAGTTGATAAAAAAGCAAAAGATATGCTAAAAACTCTGCCCACTTCAAATATTGCATCGGTTTCTTATGAAAAATCATATGCCGTAATTGTTGATACATTGGAGCAGGCAGTAGAAATTTCAGAGAAAAGAGCGCCGGAACATCTGGAAATATGTTTTGAAAATGCAAAGGAAAAAATGGATTTGTTTAAAAATTACGGTTCTTTGTTTGTCGGAAATTATTCTGCAGAGGTTTTTGGCGATTATTGTGCCGGTACAAATCATACGCTTCCTACAAATATGGTATCCAGATATTCCGGAGGATTGAGCGTGTTTGATTTTGTAAAAGTGCAGACATATCAATACGCAGATTGCGCTGCTGCTCAAAATCTACTGAAAACAGCTTCTGTAATGGCACTCTCTGAGGGATTGTATGCGCATAAAAATGCTGCTGATATAAGGTTAAAATAAAATTACTTGAGCGCTTCAGTCAATTTTTCTTTGTAAAAACCTATTATATCTATCAAGGCGTGCAGTGTCAGTGCTGTAATTTCAACTTCGTGTTTCCATTCTACAAATGCACATTTTTCCGGTAATGAGACTAGCGGATTGTTCGGAAAAACTCTGCATATATCGGGTCTGTTTTCATAATCCGAGCAGAGTCCGTCTTCTCCGAGTTTTGGACAATAGTAGAAATGAAGTTTGCTTATATCCTCCATCTCTTTTTCTAGCATCTCAATATATTCCGGATATACTTTTTTCGGTTCTTCAATGTTGTTGTACGGAACAAAAATGCTTACAAATTCTCTGGAAAATTCGTCTCCGTTTTCGGCACGTACTTTGAGTTCTTCATATGAATACTCAGAACTTGCCAGTCTGCAGCAGGATGTACATTTGCAGCATGCATAATTCTTTCTTTTTTCTTCAATTGTTTGTATTTTTTCATATATATCTTTTGAAATTTTATTTTCTAGAAGGTTTAGCGCTGCTTCCTGCCAGAAACGGTATCTGCAATGTTTTGGAAATTTTTGAAATATTGTGATTTTGTTAAAATCAATGTCACAATTTTCCGTGCAGTTGTTGCATAAAGAGCGTTTTTTTATTGCATCAAGCTGAAAATCAACTGCCTGTTGTGCACGCAAAAAGATTTCCCTATATATTTTTTTTGTTTTAATTATTTCGTTTTGTAAGTTGTTCACAAACATAATATAGCACATTACAGGGAAATGATATAGAATAAATATGGGGAGTGGGGAGAGAAGATTTGAAAAGAATACAGCAATTATCAAGACAATTAATAAATCAAATAGCAGCAGGAGAGGTCATTGAAAGACCGGCATCAGTTGTAAAAGAACTTGTTGAAAATTCACTGGATGCGGGCGCTACAAAGATAGAGGTCGAAGTCAGCAAGGACTGTCTTTCTTTAAGAGTGTCTGATAACGGATCGGGTATACATCCCGATGATATTGAACTTGCATTTTTAAAACATGCAACAAGCAAGATTTCTACCTCAGAAGATCTTTTTGATATTCATACGATGGGATTTAGGGGTGAAGCTCTTGCCAGTGTAATCTCTATTGCGAAGGTTACCTGCAAAACAAGAACAAAGGACAATGAAACCGGCACAATGGTTGAGTGTGAAGAATCAAATGTAAAACGTATGCCTTGCGCTTGTGCTGTCGGTACAACAATGGAGGTCAGGGATTTGTTTTATAACACCCCTGTCCGCCAAAAATTTTTAAAATCTGAAAGAACAGAACTCGCATTTATCGCTGAAATATTGCAAAGCATTGCTATTGCAAATCCTAATGTATCAATTACACTGCTGAATGACGGCAAAACACCGGTAAAAACATCAGGAAGCGGTGATTTGCTATGCGTTTTAACGGAAATTTACTCTAATTCAATAGCAACAGAACTAAAAAAAATTAACAAAGTTGACGAAGTTTCAAAATTGCATACAACAGGATTTTGTTCTACTCCGGATTTTACAAGATCAACAAAAAAATCTATTTATGTTTTTGTGAACAACAGAGTGGTAAAATGTCCGGTTATATTAAAGGCAATTGATACGGCATACAAAAATATGCTGCCTGCCGGCAAGTATCCTTTTGTCTGCATAAATCTGGAAATCCCGTCTTGTGATGTTGATGTAAATGTTCATCCTACTAAAAAAGAAGTAAGATACAAAAATCCTAATCAAATTTTTAATTTTATATACAGCTCAATTATTGATGCATTATCGTCATTCAAACAGCCTGAACTTCAAAAAAATGAACCCGACATTCTTCCTTTTTGCGGATATTCTGATAATGCCGCCCAAAATACGAGTGCTCCGGCTTCGGATGATGATGCTGTATATCTTGGGGATATTGCATTTAAACAAATTCAAAATGAGAATGAAAAAGATTATGTTTCTGAACACCTGCATCAATCAGCAAGCTATGAAATGAATGTAAAACAGATTGATCTTGGTATTTCTCATCAAACGGAAGTGGAAGAAACTTTTAATATAATAGGTCAGTATAGAAATACTTATATTATTTTTGAGGAAGATTCAGAACTAAAAATTGTTGATCAGCATATTGCAGATGAGAGATATATTTTTGAGTCTCTTCAAAAAGAAATAAAATTAAACCCTGATGCGCAGGTTCCGTCGCAGCTTCTTTTGATTTCTGATGTTATACAGCTTGAGCCTGCAGATGTAATATTGATTTCTGAAAATTCTGAAAAATTGAAAAGATTTGGATTTGAAATTGCTCAAGTTTCAGATAAAGAAATTGTTTTCAAAAAAATCCCTCAGGTTATTGCTCATATAAAAGTAAAGGATATTCTCTTTGATATTCTTGAAAATCTCCATGGCGATTTGAATAATCTTGAGGAAAAAATGCTGGTTACAATGTCGTGTAAAGCGGCTGTGAAAGCCGGTGCTGAATTGAACCTCTGGCAGATGGAAGAATTAATTAAAAAATGGAAAACAACAAAAATGCCATACACATGCCCGCACGGAAGACCAATCGTTCACTCTTTCAGCGAGAAAGAAATTGCAGCGTTTTTCCACAGGAATGCATAGAAGATTTTGGTTAAGAAATGTAAAAACAGTTATAAATTATGCACCTTGAC
>CALVEJ010000057.1 GCA_944326535.1 Candidatus Gastranaerophilales bacterium
TTTTATAGTGTTCACACTTGCCAAAATATTTACCTGACTACATTAATACTTACTACCTTATTTATATAAAGTAATTTCGTGTATAAAAATTGCCTTTTGTTATCAAAACAATAACGATTAATGTTCAAAATAATGTTAATGTAAGTTTGTAAATCTTCATACCTGATATTGTTTATTCTTAAACTTGTGTCAAAAAAAATCTGTTTGTACTAAAATAATAAGAGTATAGATAATTATTTTAGTTATGGTATAGGAATAAGGAGAAATTTTATTATGCCTGGAAAAACAATTACCGTTGATGGTAACTACGCTGCAGCGCATATTGCTTATGCGATGAGCGAAGTTTCAGCTATTTATCCTATCACTCCATCATCTACAATGGGTGAATGGATTGATGAATGGGCTTCTCAGCACAAGAAAAATATCTGGGGCAAAGAAGTCAGAGTTGCGGAAATGCAATCAGAAGCCGGTGCTGCAGGCGCCGTACATGGCTCTCTTGCTGCAGGTGCTTTGACATCTACATATACAGCATCACAGGGTCTGCTTTTGATGATTCCTGTTATGCACAAAATTGCAGGTGAAATGCTTCCTTCTGTAATTCACGTTGCAGCTCGTGCTATTGCAGCGCAATCACTTTCTATCTTTGGCGACCATTCTGATGTAATGGGCTGCAGAAATACAGGTTATGCTATGCTTGCTGCCAACTCAGTTCAGGAAGAAATGGATTTGGCTCTTGTTGCTCACCTTGCAACTTACAAGGCAAAAGTTCCTTTCTTGCAGTTCTTTGACGGTTTCAGAACTTCTCACGAAGTACACAAAATCGAAGAAATTTCTTACGAAGATATTGCAAAACTGGTTGAACCTAAATATATTGAAGAATTCAGAAAAAGAGCAATGAGACCGGAAGCTCCTGTTTGTAAAGTAGGTGCACAAAACACTGACGTGTACTTCCAGGGTCGTGAAACAGTTAACAAGTATTATAACGAAGTCCCTGATATTGTTCAGGAATATATGGATAAAGTTGCTGCAGTAACAGGCAGACAATATCATCCGTTTGATTATGTCGGTGCTCCTGATGCTACTGATGTAATCGTTGCTATGGGTTCAGGTTGTGAAACTATTGAAGAAACAATCGAATATCTGAATGCAAAACGCGGTACAAAATACGGATTGATTAAAGTTAGACTTTACAGACCGTTTGATGTAAAACGCTTCAACGAAGCAATGCCGAAAACTGTTAAACGTGTTACTGTTCTTGACAGAACTAAAGAACCGGGTTCAATCGGCGAGCCTTTGTATCTGGATGTTGTTGCAGCGCTTGAAAACAAAGATGCAAGAGTAATCGGCGGACGTTATGGTTTGTCTTCTAAAGAATTCACTCCTTCAATGGTTCTTGCTGTATACAAACATGCTGAAAATAACGGTTTCCACGGATTTACGGTAGGTATTGAAGATGATGTTACAAACAAATCATTGAAAATTGAAGAACACATTGTTACAGAACCTGAAGGTACTACAAACTGTATGTTCTGGGGCTTGGGTTCTGACGGTACTGTCGGTGCAAACAAAAACTCAATCAAAATTATTGGTCAATACACAAACAAAGATGCTCAGGCATACTTTGCTTATGACTCTAAAAAGTCTTTCGGTGTAACAGTTTCTCACTTGAGATTTGGTGACAAACCGATTAAGTCTACTTACTTAATCACTGCACCCGACTTTGTTTCTTGCTCTGCTCATTCTTATATCGGCAGATATGACCTGTTGAAAGGTATCAAAGAAGGCGGTGTATTCCTTCTTAACAGCCCTTGGTCAAAAGAAGAGGCATTCTCTCACTTAACAAGAGATATGCAGGAAACTATTATCAATAAGAAAGTTAAATTCTACAATATTGATGCGGAAGCACTTATTGAAAAACAACCGGGACTTAGAGGTAAAGGTGCAAACACTGTAATGATGGTTGCATACTTCAAAGTATCCGGTATCATTCCTTTTGAACAAGCTTTGGAAGGTATGAGAGAAATGACAAAGAAAACCTTTAAGAAAAAAGGCGACGATGTTGTTAATATGAACCTTGCATTGATTGATGCAGCTGTTGATGCTTGTGAAGAAGTTGTAGTTCCTTCTTCTTTGGATGGTGTTTGCGCAGCTGATCCCGTTAAATTTATTTCTGATGATGCAAGTGATTTTGCTAAGAAAATCATTGAACCTTCAATGAGACAAAAAGGCGATGATATTCCTGTATCAGCAATGTCAAATGACGGCGTTATTCCTACAGGTACATCTTGTCTTGAAAAACGCGGTATTGCACCTCGTGTTCCTCATTGGAATTCGGAAAATTGTATTCAGTGCGGTATCTGCGCTTCAGCTTGTCCGCATGCTGCAATCAGAACTAAATTGATTGAAAAAGAAAATCTTGCAAATGCACCAGAATCATTTAACACAGTTCCTGCCAGACCTGCACTTGCTGATGAACAATTCAAAGTTCAGGTATACTGCAAAGATTGTACAGGCTGCGGTGTTTGTGTTGATCAGTGCCCTGCAAACAAAAATCCTGAAAAACAAGCTCTTACCTGGTCTTCTATTGAAAAAGAAGAAGAAGCTTGTGAATTGGTAAATGAAAAATTCTTTGATGAATTGCCTGATAACGTAATGGGTAAAAACACTACAAAAACTATCAAAGGTGCTATGCTCAGAAAACCGTTGTTTGAATTCTCCGGTGCCTGCGCTGGCTGTGGTGAAACTCCTTATGTTAAACTCGTATCACAACTGTTTGGTGAAAATGCAATCGTTGCTAACGCAACAGGTTGTTCATCAATCTATTCAGGTACATTCCCGACAATTCCATATACCAAAACAAAAGAAGGCAGAGGTCCGGCATGGGCTAACTCATTGTTCGAAGACAATGCTGAATTTGGTTTCGGTATGAGATTGGCTGTTGATCAAAACAGAGATACTTTGAAAACATACGTTGAAAAAGTTCTTGAAAATGAAAAGACTCCTGCAGATCTGAAAGAAGCTCTTGAAGGTGCAATGGCTCATTTTGATAATTCAAAAACAGAAGAAGCTGTTGCCGCTCAAAACAAAGCTAAAGAAGTTCTTTCAAAATATGCTGATGTTGAATGTCCTGATTTGGCTAAAGTAAGAGAGCTTCAAGACTACTTTACTGACAAGTCAGTATGGATTATCGGCGGTGACGGCTGGGCTAACGATATCGGATACGGCGGTATTGACCACGTTCTTGCTCAAAACAAAAACGTTAACATCCTCGTACTCGATACAGAGGTCTACTCTAACACAGGCGGTCAGGCTTCTAAGTCTACACCTACAGGTGCCGTTGCAAAATTTGCTACAGGCGGTAAGAAAACTTACAAGAAAAACATGGGCTTGATGAGTATGTCATATGGTTATGTCTATGTTGCATCAGTTGCACTTGGTGCTGACAGAGCTCAAACTCTCAAAGCATTCCAGGAAGCTGAAGCATATGACGGCCCGTCAATCATCTTTGCTTATGCACCTTGTATTGCTCACGGTATCGACATGAGTAAAACTCAAACAGAGCAAAAACGTGCTGTTGAAGCCGGATACTTCCCACTTTACAGATACAATCCTGCTAATGAGCAGCCGTTTACTTGGGATGCAAAAGATCCTAAAGAAAGCTATCAAGACTTCATCAGAAGCGAAGGACGTTACAAACAGCTTGTAAAAACAAATCCTGAGGCTGCTGAAGTTCTCTACAAGCAGGCAGAAGAAGATGCCGCTAAGAGAATGGCTGTTTACAAAGCAGTTGGTGAGTTGATGAAGTAATTATTTTATAAAGCTTCATAAAATCAAGCAGGTACCTGACATTTTGCGGGTGCCTGCTTTTTTCTTCAGCAACGCTATTTTTATTGAGGTGTTTAATATATCCGAGTTGTTGATAATATTTGTTATGTAATCTTTGTCTTTGAAACATAAATTGTTATTTTCTTTCTCTTTTTTATTACAACAGATTCTTCGGCTAAAGCCTCAGAATGACGGAAAGAGTAGGTTGGGCATAGTGGATTTCCGGACGGATAAAATCCGGTAAGCGAGACACGAAATGAGCGGAAGCGAAACCAAGTAGGTTGGGCATACCTGCCCAACAAATACTTCAGAATGGCATAACAAAAGTCGTCATCCTGAGGATGAAATCCGAAGGATCTATAAACAATAGATTCTTCGCTTCGCTCAGAATGACGTAGAGATGTCATTCTGAAGCGTCAGAAATGCTTCGCCGCAAGAATAGAACTGTGTTCAGAATCTTATCAATCTGATGTGTTATCACCTATTCGGCAAGATCCTGAAACAAGTTCAGGATGACAATATGTTCGTCATCCTGAGGGTAAAACCCGAAGGATCTTTAAATATTAGATTCTTCGGCTATCGCCTCGGAATGACGGGTTGGCTAAGCCCCGGAATGATATAGGTTTGTCATCCTGAAGGAGTGGAACGACTGAAGGATCTAACCGGGATCGGGGCGAGTTTCTATTGAATAATTACTAACTTTCATCGGGCAGTTCTGTACAAAAAATATATATTTTTATAATATGACAATATTAATTATAAATTTTACATATTTATTTTTAAAATATTTTGAAAACAATATAATAAAAAATTTTTTAACAGGATTAACCTTAAGCTCCTTTAAATAATATTTTGCATAAATTACACCTACAGGTTTGGCAATTGTCAGCAATTTGGATTCTTCTTCCGATATACTTTTTGACAATTATGAAAAAATAGTGAAAAAATATATAAACATGGATTTTGATAATTTAGGTAAAGATGTCCGTAGTGAACTGGATGTAAAAATTGCAGATATTAGTCAAATAAAAAGCTTTTTTGTGAATAACCTTTGATAAATATTTTTATACTATAATTGTAATGTATCACATATATAAATGAAGAGTGAGGAAAAATGAGAAAGCCGAATATTGCAGTTCTTGGCGCCACAGGTGTTGTTGGCAGAGAAATATTAAAAATTCTTGTAGAAAATGACGTTCCGTATAATGAAATAAAATTTCTTGCGAGTGCAAAGAGTGCTGGTAAAAAAATAACATTTAAGGGTGAAGAACATACAATAATTGAAGCTACTCCCGATGCCTTTGAAGGTGTAAATATAGTACTTGCTTCTGCAGGCGGGTCAACTTCTCTGGCTCTTGCTCCTGAGGCGGTAAAAAGAGGCTGTGTCTATATTGACAACTCAAGTGCGTTCCGTATGGAAAAAGATGTTCCGCTTGTTATTGCGGGAGTAAATGATGAGGATTTAAGAAATCACCATGGTATTATTGCGAATCCGAACTGCTCTACATCACAATTGATGCTTGTTTTAAAGCCTTTGCACGACTATGCAAAAATTAAAAGAATGATAGTCAGTACTTATCAGGCTGTGTCAGGTGCCGGACTTGCTGCTATAAATGAGCTGAGAGACAACACTGTGGCAGAAAACGAAGGTAAGGCTTTTGAAAATGTAAAATTTAAAAAACCAATAGCATATAATGTTATTCCTCAAATTGATGTATTCTGCGATAACGGCTATACAAAAGAAGAGATGAAGGTAACAAATGAAACGAAAAAAATTCTTCATCTCGATTCTGATACTCCAATATCCTGTACTGCAGTTCGTGTCCCTGTTTTTCACGGACATTCGGAAGCAGTAACTATAGAATTTGAAAAAGAACTTACACCACAAAAGGCAAGAGAAATCCTGGAAAACGCATGGGGTGTTGAAGTTATGGATGATGTTGAAAACTATGTTTATCCGACACCAAGAGATGCTGCCGGCAAAAATCCGGTTTATGTCGGAAGAATCAGAAAAAATATTGCTTTTGACAATGCAATCGATCTTTGGTGTGTTGCTGACAACATTAGAATAGGTGCGGCTCTCAATACTGTGAGACTTGCACAAAGCGTTATAAAAATGGATCTTTTCTAAAAATCAGAAAGTGTAAATATATATGAGTACTGAAACACAGTCGAAAACCATTTCAATTCATGATTTTGATTATGAGCTTCCCAAAGAGCTTATTGCGCAGGTTCCTTCGGAAAAAAGAGAAAACTGCCGGATGATGGTTCTTGACAGAAGTAAAAAAACAATTGAACACAAACATTTTTATGACATAGCCGACTATTTTGATGAAAATGATGTGCTTGTATTGAACAATACAAAGGTTATTCCAGCCAGATTATACGGCAGAAAAGACACCGGTGCTCATATTGAAGTATTCTTGCTCAAACAAATAGCGGGAAAGACCTGGGAAGTACTGATTAACCCTTCAAAACGAGTCAAGGAAGAAACTATTATAGAAATTTCTCCTGATATATATGTAAAAGTTTTAACAAGACAGAATGAAGGAAAATGGCTTGTTGAACTCCACTATGACGGCGACTTCTATGAAATTTTGGATAAAGTCGGTAATATACCGCTTCCTCCTTATATTGAACGCCAAATGACAAATGAACAGTTAAAAAGTCTTGATTATGAACGTTACCAAACTGTTTATGCTGAAAAAGAAGGCTCTGTTGCTGCGCCTACTGCGGGTTTGCATTTTACACAGGCAATACTTGATAAGCTAAAAGCAAAGGGTGTTCAAATTTGTTGTGTAACATTGAATGTAGGTCTTGGCACATTCAGACCGGTAAAAGTTGAAAACATACTGGATCACAAAATGGATTCCGAAGAGTATGAAATTTCAAAAGAAACAGCTGAGATTATTATGAATGCCAAAAAGCAGGGAAAGAGAATTACTGCAGTGGGAACTACAACTGTCCGTACTCTTGAGACCTGTATGCAAAAATTTGACGAAATTCTTGAGGTCGTAGATGATTCTACATTGTTTATTTATCCGGGATTTAAGTTTAGAGTGATAGACAGGCTTATCACCAATTTTCACCTGCCAAAGTCTACTTTGCTTATGCTTGTATCTGCGCTTGCAGGCAAAGATTATATTTTTGAAGCTTATAATGAAGCGATAAAGGAAAAATATAAATTTTACAGCTATGGCGATTGTATGCTGATTGAATAAAACGGCGCCTCGGTTATTTATGATTTATTCATTATCCAAAACGGTAACTTTGCCTGTTTCAAAATTCAAATAAGCTCTGACAATTTCAAACTTCCCGTCCGCGTGTGCCTGACGAAGAATAGGTGAGCGTTTTAATAATTTTCTGCGTTTTGTCAGTGTATAATCTCTTGCTATCTCGTTGTAGCATTCTGTTTCGCTGTCCATAATTTCATATACGGATCTAATCAGAAGTTGCAAGTGTTCGGGCTCTTTTGGATACATTGCTTTTGCTGCTTTCATTACGCCGCAGTCATCATGGCTCAATACCATTACCAGCGGAACATTCAAGTGGTCAACAGCATATTCTACGCTCTCTAATATGTTTTCCCCAATAACAGCACCTGCGCATCTTACAACAAAAATATCGCCAAAACCGGTGTTGAAGAAAAGTTCAGGAACAACTCTTGAGTCAGAACATGTGACTATGCAGGCAAAAGGAGACTGATGATCCTTCAGACTTTGCATTGTTTTTATATCTCTTCTTGAAGAAATGATTTTTCCGTTTACAAAATCTTCATTGCCCTGTAAAAGTTTATTAAGTGCCTCTTTTGCCTTTTCGTTCATTTTTTCTCCAAAATGTTCTATTTGTTTTCTTCGTTTTCAACATTTTTGATTTCTTTGGCTTTTACTTTTTTTGTGTTTCCTGCCGGTAATTCGTCAGAAACAGTTCCTTTAGAAATCTTTTTTTGCTCTTCTTCCAAATCAAGTTGTTTATTAATAACAATTGTTTGGAATACCTGTATGATGTTGCTTGAAATAAGGTAGAGCAAGACACCTGCAGGAATAGGAATGAACAGGAATGTTGCCGTGAGCATAATAGGCATCATAGTTCCGAGAGACTTTTGCATTGCTTCTTGGGTCGGATCTGCCTGCGCCATTTTGTTTGTTGCCATCATTATTTTTTGAGTCAGGAACATGGATGCACCGAAGATAACAACAAGTATCAGTACATCATAGTTAAATGATGTTTTTGCAGCCAGTGTCGGGACAGACGCAGCAAGGACTTCTCCCTGACGTGTAAATGTGACTTTTTCTATTTCTCTTGTGTTGTTATCGGTTACTGTTGCTTCTGCTTTTGTAATTTTTGCAAGCTGGCTGAATTTTAAATCAAAATCATCCAGACTGATTTTTAAATCAACAGGTTCTCCCGGTGTTATGTCTCCTTGAACTTTTAATGCGTTTCTTGGGTTTGAAAGTTTTGCTCCTTCGAGTTCTTTGTCACCGATGTATACTTTTACATTTTTGTTTAAAGAAAAAGTATCTCTCTCTCCGACAGAAAATTTGCCGTCATTGGATATACCCGCATTTCCCTTTAGAGTGGCATCAAGTCTGTTGATGAATAAAAAGTTTGATTGTCCTGCCATTGAAATAAATTGCGGACTCATCAAAGAAGAATACAGCAATATAAAGATAGGCATTTGAATTAACAAAGGCAGACATCCCGCCATGGGGTTGAATTTGTGTTCCTTGTAGAACTCCATCATTTTTTGCTGCATCATTTGAGGATTGTTTTTATATCTATCCTGAATAGCCTTCATTTTAGGCTGGAGTGTCTGCATTGTTTTCATTGAACGCTGCTGAGATACATTCAGTGGCCACATTGCCAGTCTGATGATTACTGTCAAGGCAATAATACCGAGACCGTAGCTTCCGAATATATTACTTAATTGTTTCAAAAAATCTATAGTTAAAGTCGTAAAATCCAATTTATTTCTCTCCCTGTCTGTCCATAGATTATATTGTAAAACAAAAATATATTTTGCCAATTAAATTTCTGTATTATAATTAAGCAAAAACAAGGAAAATTTGCATGAAAATAGTAGTGTTTGGTGCCAGTGAGATGGGGCTTCTGCTCGCAACAGAGTTTTTTGAAGACCATGATATAACGATTATAGATAAAGAAGAAAATAAAACAGATGCGTTGAATCGACTGGATATCAGCTATATTGCCGGCAACGGTTCCAATATAAATACGCTGAGGGCTGCAAATATTGATGATGCGGATCTGTTTGTTGCCTGTACCTGCTTTGATGAAGCAAATATTGTGTCTTGTCTGACAGTTAGCAGGTTAAGCCGTGCAAAAACAGTTTGTTTTGTTAGTAAACCGGAATATATAGAGTCTTTGAAACTTGTAAAAAATACACAATATGAAGTTATTGATTATGTTATTTGGCCTGAAGAGCTTCTTACTCAGGAAATTTTCAGGATTATTACAGTTCCGGAGGCTGTTGATGTGGAAAACTTTGCACAGGGACGCGCGAGGCTTCTTGAATACAGAATTAAAGAGGACTCTTTGATACTTGGCAAAAAACTTAAGGACTGTAGATTTGCTGATGAAACACTTGTTGTTGCTATAACAAGAGAAGAAAATTTGTTTATACCGGATGGGGAAACAGACTTCCGCCTTAATGACAAAGTTATTTTTATGGGCTCTTCTACTTCACTTGATATTTTGGCAAGAGATATTTTTCAGAGCAAGTCAAAGGTAAAAACAGCGGCTATTATCGGCGGCGGCAGTGTCGGGCTGATGCTGGCTCAAAATTTGGAAAAAGTAAACATAAAAACAAAAATAATAGAGAGGGATTATAAACGTTGTGAAGATCTGACAGAAGAGCTAAAGAACACAATGGTTCTTTATGGTGACGGAACCAACATGGAACTTCTGGAACAAGAGGATATAGGTGAGAGCGATGTTGTTGTCAGTGTTACAAACAATGATGAAAAAAATCTTTTGTGTTCACTTTTGACAAAGCAAATGTGTGCAAAAAAAGTTATTACCAGAGTTTCAAAAACCGCAAATATCAGTCTTTTTGAAAAGGTTGGTATAGATGTTGCAATTTCTCCTAAAGAAGCAGCAATAACTGAGATAAGAAACAATTTTCTTGAAACAGATGTTGAAATTCTGGCAACTGTTGAAAGAGGACAGGGCAGAATAATAGAAGCAATAATTCCGGAAAATTTTGAAGAAAAGACTCTTATGGACTTGAAACTTCCTGAAAAGGCAATTATTGCGATAATTCAAAGAGGACACAGCGTTATTATTCCGAAAGGAATTACCCTTTTAAAACCAAAAGATAAAATACTTATATTTACAAGGGAAGAAACTTCTCAAAAAATAATTGATTTCTTTAGAGGATAAAATGAGACTTTCTTATATCTTTACGGCACTTGAACTGATTTTAAGATGTATAGCAATTGTTATAATAGCTCCTGCTTTGGTAGCTGTTTATTATCAAGATTGGAATTCTATTCTTCCTTTTATAATTGCTTCAGTATGTTCTTTGATTGCAAGCTTTGTGTTCCGATATAAATCGGATACATTTGAAAGTCTGAATGATATAAAAAAATCAGAAGCATTGTGTATTGTTGCTGTATCGTGGCTGATCTTCGGTGTCGTCAGCGCAATACCTTATCTTTTTTTCGGACTTAACCCGATAAATTCTCTGTTTGAATCAGTTTCAGGAATAACAACAACGGGAGCAACGATACTGACACATTACGACTATCCTAAGGCGATGTTGTTTTGGCGTTCTATGAGCCAGTGGCTTGGCGGTATGGGGATTATTGTTTTGTTTATTGCCGTATTGCCACAGTTTGCCGTTGCCGGAAGGCAGATGTTTTTTGCAGAAGCTCCCGGACCGACAGAAGATAAAATCACTCCCAGAATCAGACATACCGCAAGTGCTGTATGGGCGGTATATATCCTGTTTACCGCATTGGAAATAATTGCATTAAAGCTTGCAGGCATGCCGTTGTTTGATGCATTCTGTAATTCTTTTTCCACACTTGCCGGCGGCGGATTTTCACCAAATCCATCCAGTATAATGGGATATCATTCAAATATTATATGCTGGATAATGATATTTTTTATGTTTATTGCGGGATTAAATTTCTCTTTATTGTGTAAGGTGTTTACAACAAAAGATCCTTTGCTGATTTTTAAGGATGAGGAAAGTAAGGCATATATTGGTATAATTTTATTCTTTACTTCTATTCTTGCAATTGCATTGTTTCATAAAGAGGCTTATTCTGTTTTTGAATCAATTACCGCAGCAGCTTTTCAGGTAATTACAGTTATTATTACGGCCGGCTTTGCATCAGTTGATTTTGCACAGTGGCATTTTACGCCGAAGATAATTTTGTTTGCATTGTTTTTCTGCGGAGCCTGTGCTGGATCTGCCGGCGGTGGTTTGAAGGTCATCAGGCTTGTTATTTTGTTTAAATATTTAAAAATTGAAGTTGCAAAAATACTGCATCCGAACGCTGTTTATCCGATAAAAATCAACAAAACAATAGTTCCGCATGAAGTTATACGGCAGATTATTGCATTTATTTGTTTTTATATACTGATTTTTGCGATTTCTGCTTTTTTGATTGCTGTCATTGAAAACAATTCTACTATGGGTATAACAAGCAGTATCACAATGCTTGGTAATATAGGACCCGGCTTTGGTGCTGCCGGACCTATGGGTAGTTTTGATATATTACACCCTTTGTCAAAAGCAATTTGTATTTTTAATATGCTAGTGGGCAGACTGGAGCTTGTACCGTTTCTTGCTATGCTGCATATTGACTTTTGGAATATAAAATAATTCCTCAATATCCACCTAATATATGTGTAAAAGCCTTAATTATCTGCTACAATTATGTCGTAGAAAAATATAGAGGTTTGTAAGGTGGAAGAAAATATAATAAAAAAAGAGGTCGTATACCCATATTTAACAAGACCTGTAGAAATATATGAAAGAGAGTGCGGGCATAAAATTGTTTTTGCACACAAAGAAGGCGGGCTTGTTAATATATCAAGCTGGGTAAAAACTGGTTCCATAAACGAAAATGATGAAATTAACGGTATTTCTCATTTTCTTGAGCACCTTATGTTTAAAGGAACACATAAACACAAAGCCGGCTATTTTGACAGAACTCTTGAATCAAAGGGGGCAATTGTCAATGCTGCTACGTGGAAGGATTATACTTTTTACTATGTTACATTACCGAAGGGACCTCAAAATGCTTATATGAAAGAGGCAATTGATCTTCATGCCGATATGATGCTGGATCCAGTTATTCCCGAAGAGGAAATAGGACCTGCATTCAAGGTTGGTGATGACAATGTTTCACAAAAAAGAGAAAGACATGTAGTTATAGAAGAAATAAGAATGCGTCAGGACCAGCCC
>CALVEJ010000058.1 GCA_944326535.1 Candidatus Gastranaerophilales bacterium
ATACAGTACCTAGTTCTGCCATTCTCAACGGCAATGAACGGTAAGAATGTCTGTTTGCCTGATAAATCAGAATGTGGAACGGACAGTTCATTGGTTTGAGGATATATTGATCGTCTGAGTCATCTTCTTTTTGTATAAAGAACATATTTTCTCTGTAATGATCAGCATGTCCGGAGATTTCCCAGAGCTTAGATTTTGCAATATGCGGTGTATTTACAATTACATAGCCTCTTTTTCTGTGTTCAGTTCTCCAGTAGTTTTCTATTTCTTCTCTTACAACAGCCAGATTGGGGTGCCATAGTACAAGACCGGCTCCAAGTTCTTCCCTTGTAGAAAACAGGTCAAGTTTTGCTCCCAGTTTTCTGTGATCTCTCTTTTCTGCCTCTTCCATCATTGTCAAATATGCTTTCAGATCATCTTTTGTCCAGAAAGCCGTAGCATAAATTCTCTGAAGCATTTTATTTTTTGCATTGCCTCTCCAGTATGCTCCCGCAACTTTTAAAAGTTTGAATGCTTTGATAAATGAAGTGTTAGGAAGATGCGGACCTGCGCAGAGATCGTTGAACAGAGATTTTCCTTCGCTGTTTTTTGTCAAAAACAGGGTTGGCTTGTGTTCTCTGTGTTCTTCCAGAAGTTCTGCTTTATAAATTTCTCCCTGAGATTTAAACTCATTGATTTGTGCATCAACATCGGGAATAAGATACTTTTCAAACGTAAGGTTTTGTTTGACTATCTCATTCATTTTGTCTTCAATTTTTTTAAGGTCTTCTTCTGTAAATGTGTGCCCGTCCAGATCAAAATCATAATAAAATCCGTTTTCAATAGCAGGACCAATAGCCAGTTTTGCCTGAGGGAACAGTTCAATTACCGCCTGAGCCATTACGTGAGATGTTGAGTGTCTCAATATATATAATGTTTCAGCATCTTTTGATGTGAGTATTTTTACTTTGTCATTGTTTGTCAGAGGTGTTCGAATGTCTTTTACTTCTCCGTTTATTTCAAGAGCAACAGCATTTTTTGCAAGACCTTCGCTGATTGTTTTTGCGAGGTCAAAGCCGTTTGAACCTTCTTGTAATGAAATTTTTGAATTGTCAGGTAGGATTACCTCGATGTTAGACATTGTTTTTTACCTCATTTTCCTCTACTTAATACTTTTATAACACTATAAAAATTCTATTGCAATTTATGGCTAGTTCAAGTTGACTATATAAAAATTTTGTAATATAATTTAAAGAAAATAAATATTTTGTAATATTACTTTAAATAGTTTTATTACAGGTTTAAGCATTTTGTGGTTTAGACATACGGAAAGAAAGATAGGTTTTTAACATGTGTCCAACAAATGAAGCAAATGAACAGGGTGAAGTAAAACAAAAGATTTTGATTGCCGATGATGAGGCTAGTATCCGTAGAATCTTGGAAACCAGATTGGGTATGATCGGTTATGATATTGTTACTGCTGCAGACGGAGAAGAGGCTGTTGCTGTATTTAATAAAGAAAATCCGGATTTGGTTGTATTAGACGTTATGATGCCAAAAATGGACGGCTATGGTGTATGCCGTGAGATTAGAAGAACCTCTGATGTTCCGATAATCATCCTTACTGCTTTGGGTGATGTATCTGAAAGGATTACAGGCCTTGAGCTCGGTGCAGATGACTATGTAGTTAAACCTTTCAGCCCTAAAGAACTGGAAGCTCGTGTAAAATCAGTTTTGAGACGTTCTACAAACAGAGAAATCGTTCCTTCTACAGGAAAGGTCACAAAGAACGTTATTACAACAGGTAATATAAAAATTGATACTGCAAGAAGACAAGTGTTCAGAAAAAATGAAAGAATCAGACTTACCGGTATGGAATTCAGTCTGCTTGAACTTCTTGTAAATAATTCAGGTCAGGCATATTCAAGAAATGAAATCTTGCAATACGTATGGGCATATCCGCCGGATCATAGAATTGATACAAGGGTTGTTGACGTACATATTTCAAGACTGCGTTCTAAACTTGAAACAGATCCTGCTAATCCGGAGTTGATTCTTACTGCTCGTGGTATTGGCTATATGTTCGCCAGAATTTCTTAAAATTATTATTGATATAAAAAAGACCTCTTACACAAGAGGTCTTTTTTTTATAGTTCTACTTTTAGGGGTAAATTTTCTATATATAATTTTTGTACTGATTCCGGTCCGAGATCTTCAAATGCAAGCAGTTCTGCTTTTTTTACGCATTTTGACAGCAGACTGGCAATTCCGCCCTGTGCAGTAAAATACTTGCCTCCGTTGTTTTTTATTGAAATTGAAGCAGCTTTGCTCCGTTCTCCTTTTCCTATTGTTGCCAGCAGTCCTTTTGAATATAACAACTCACAGTATTTGTCCATTCTTGCTGATGTTGTCGGACCTATAGGACCGATAATTTCTTTTGGTGCAGCAGGGCAGGGACCTGCGTAGAAAATTATTTTGTTTTTTATTTCAAACGGAAATGCTTCGTTTTT
This sequence comes from Candidatus Gastranaerophilales bacterium, assembly GCA_944326535.1. GTDB lineage: Bacteria > Cyanobacteriota > Vampirovibrionia > Gastranaerophilales > Gastranaerophilaceae > Limenecus. The sequence goes on from CALVEJ010000058.1 coordinate 2,490, forward strand.
CTGGTAGTATTCTTCTATTTTTTTATGCGCAGCATCCCTTGCTGTTAGGATTTCTCCCGAGAGCAGAATATTTTCTCCAGCCTTAAGGCTTTTTATTTTTTCAATTTCATTCGTGTTTACTTGCTTTGCTTTTACTGTTTTATTCTTTGGGCTGATTACTTTCTTTATAGCATTATTTTTGTATATTACTTTATCTTCCGTTATCGTACATGATGCGTGTCTTGTACTGTGACAGTTTATAGTGACCGCAACGGGTAAACAGGCAATGTGGGTAGCAGCAGTTTGTAATTTTATATCAAGGATATCTTCTTTATTTTCTTTTAAATATTCATTTAGTTCTTTTAGAAATTCTTTTTCGCTTTGGGTTCTGCGTTGTTTAAAAAATGCTTTTTTGCTCATTAGTGCAGCTTTGTCCATTGTTCCGCCTATTCCAATGCCCAGAACAAGAGGAGGACAGGATTTTTCTCCTGCTGTTTCAACTGTCTCTTTGACAAATTGAAATATATCCTGTTTTGTTGCAGAAGGAGCGAACATTTTTATCTGCGAATAGTTTTCAGAACCCGCACCTTTTACCATTACTGAGATATCTATTTTGCTGCCGGTCGTAAAGTCATAATAGATTATAGCAGGCGTATTTGTTTGTGTATTTGTTCTGTCAAAGATTGCATTTTTTACGACTGATTTTCTGTAAAAATTTTTTTTGTATGCTTTTTTTACTGCATCGTTTATTGCTTTGTCAATATTTTCTCCGCAGATATGCACATTTTGACCTATTGATACAAAAACCAATACCTGACCTGTGTCCTGACACAATGGTCTTTGGCTTTTTGCTGCAATTTGTGCATTTTTAAGTATGTTTGCATATTTTGTCTGTAAATCTACATTTTTTGTTTCTTTGTATTTTTTGTAAATCATTTTATACAAAGTGTTATCATACAGAGTATTTGCCTTGATGCAAAGATTGTAAACCGCAGATTTTATTTGTTTTGTATCAATGTTAATCATTTTTTTATTATATTATTTTCACGATTTAAAATAAAGTCGTTATTGGTTGTCACAATTACACTTAATTTTTGCATAAAATATATCAAATGATGTCAATTATATAGCATATTTAGTAAAATTTAACCGAATAAAAAAAGACCACTCAATTGAGTGGTTTGTTTTCTGCATCCTAATGGTCTCTTTTGTGTTTATTATTTAGGAGTTTATATGTGTTCGGGGTTATTAAATGTTATCAATGTTATTTAGTGTTTCGACTACACTTAAACCTTACATTTTTATTATGACATCAAGAAAATAAATGTCAACCCTTTTTGTTATAAAATTTTTATTCTTTTTTTATATTTCTTTATAATTGCCTAAAAGCCTTGTATATTCTTTGATTAGGGCATCAGACGAGGGTAGGGTTTTTAAAAAATCCCATGGCAGAACTTCGTGTATGTCATGCTTTTTTAATGCAAATTCTTCAGATGGCGGCAGTAGCTTTTGTTTTTCCATTTCTTTGTAAGTTTGTTTGAATGCCCCGAGATTTCCACCGTTTTGATAAACTTTTACCAGAAATGGTGCAAGTCTTCTGTCTCCTCTTGAAATTAATGCCTGCCAGTAGTCCCATTTTATACTTGATGTTCTAATCTTTATCCCAAGTTTGTTAAATTCTTTTTTCAGATATTCATATTTCTTTTCAAGAGATTTTGTTGATTCTCTTTCGCAATATTGAAAAGGTGTGTTTGCCTTTGGAACAAATGTCCCGAATGAAAATGTGAAATCAAAGTTTTTGAAAGCATTTTTCAGTTTCTTTGCAAGACTTACAAACCCCTGTATATCTTCATCGGTTTCTGTCGGAAGTCCTATCATCGCATAAATTTTAAGTCCTTTAAGCCCGTTTCCCTGAGCTGTTTTTACTGTTTCAAAAATTTGTTCTTCCGTAAGATTTTTGTTTATTATTTTTCTGAGTCTTTCCGTTGCTGCTTCGATTGCAATTGTTGAGTGTCTTTGACCGCATGCGACAAGAGTTTGTATTATTAAAGGGGAAACAGTATCTGCTCTTAAAGAAGATACTGACATTTCAAGATCTGGTATTTCTTCTTTCTTTTTTAATATATATTTACAGATTTTTTCAATATCCGGATGTGCCGTAATTAAAGCGCCCAGAAGCGCAATTTTGTTTGTGTATTTCAGACCTTCATCAATTTTTTCAATTATTTTTTCATATGCACAGAACCTAACCGGCATATTCAAATATGATGCAAGACAAAATCCGCACTTTCTCGGGCAGCCCCGTTCTACTTCTATAACGTAGGTATTTGAAAAAAAACTGTTCTCGCTCAAGACAGGAGTTGCTATGCATTTTTCAAGGGGGGCGGAAATTTTTGTTATGCTGAGTTTTTCTCCGTTTGTTTTTGTTACTCCTTTTTGGGGTTCATATTTTGTGAATGAAGGAACATAAATGCCGTCTTTCTGAGATAGCAGCTCAAGTTTTTCTTTTCTTTTCAGATGTTTATTTTCCTTGATTATATCTATAAACTCCGTATCTATATGTTCTGCATCGCCGATTATTATGAAATCGAAAAATTCTGCAAAGGGCTCGGGATTTGCCATCAATGCCGGACCTCCTGCGAAAACCAGCGGATCTGTTTCGTCTCTGTCTTTTGAATAAAAAGGAATTGAACAGTCGTCCAGTATCTTTAACAGCCCAAGAAAATCCAAATCAAATGATAGAGAAAATCCAAAAATATCTACTTCTGACGGCTTTAAACGTTTTGATGTTGTATCTGTAAATATTGTTTCAACAAAATAATCACTTCTCATATCAAGTGTTTTTACAATTGACATACACCCCAGTGCTGCAAGCCCGAATGATTTTGCAGCAGGGAAAGACATCCATATATTTATTTCAGGATTTTTTTCAGGCGGATTATAAAGCCGTATTTCATTGCTCATTTCCGCTGCTTTCTTGTGAATTGTTTATTGTTTTTATGTAAATTTCTTCAAATAGTGTTACCACGACTGCAGCTATTGCCGGAGCAATAAGAACACCTACGACACCGAGGAATTGAGCTGCAATTATAAATGAGAATATTACAACCAGCGGATGTAAATCCATGTATTTTGAAAAGAAGTAGGGTTTTGCCCAGTTATTTTCCAAAAATTGTCCGAGTAGTAAAGAGCCTATTGCCAGTGTCACAACAACCCAGCCTTTTGGAAAGGCTACAAGCAGTATTAATACTCCGGATACAATAGGACCGACTATTGGTATCAAATCAAGAATTGCAGAAATAAATCCCAAAAATACCGCATATTCTACTTTTAAAATAAGAAGAACAAGTGCAACAACTATACCCACAATTGTTATCGACAGAAGCTGCGCTGTAACATAGCCTCCTACTTTGGTTTCAAGTTCATCTATTACGTTTGAAGACTTTTCTCTTATAGAAACCGGAAACATTTTTAAAATGTATTCTTTAATTTGATCTCTGTCGTTTGTGAGGAAGAAAACAATTATGCCTATTGTTACCAGTATTGTCAGCACTCCGACAAAGCCTATAGTTATGTTAATTGATTTGTCTATTACTTCTTTTGCAATCGGAGAGGAAGTTGTCAGTACCGTATTTATATCAAGATAGTCGGATATTGTTTGTCCGCCTATTTTGAATGTACCAAGAAAATGCTGTATATTTTGCAATTGCTGCGGCAATTGATTTAAAAATTCCTTTATTTCGTTTACAGACATTATTACAATCGGTGTGAAAACAAGAAGAGTTATTAGTGTAATCACAAAAATCATTATTGTTGTCGCCAGTGCACGTGGGATTTTTGCGGACATTTTGTCTACAACGGGATTTATTGCACTGGAGATTACATAGCTAACAAACAGTAATAATGCAATATCGGTCATTTTTACCAGCAAAAATATGACAAATAGAACAAGTATGCCAAAGCTTATATTTTGTGCACTAAATCCGCCTTTTAGTCCCATTTTTCCCTCTTTTCTGTTTTTTGTTATGTGTCGATTTTACTATAAATTTAGGGATATTGAAATAGCTGTTTTTTATATATAATTGTACTATTAGATTAAATAAAGAGGTTGATGTGATACAGGCTCAAAAAGGAACAAAAGATATTTTGCCGGATGAAGTTGCAACATGGCAGAAAATGGAAAATGCTGCGTGCAAAGTTTTTTCTCTTGCAAATTTTCAAGAAATCAGAACTCCTATATTTGAAGCAACAGAATTGTTTGCAAGAGGAGTTGGTGATTCTACTGATATAGTTAACAAAGAAATGTATACTTTTGAAAAAAGCGAGCGTTCTTTGACTCTCAGACCGGAAAATACTGCAGGGGTTGTACGTGCTTTTATAGAACATGGCTTTTCCAGATTACCCCAGCCTGTAAAATTGTGGTATAAAGGTCCGATGTTTCGATATGAAAGACCTCAAGCAGGCCGTCAAAGACAGTTTCACCAGGTCGGTGTTGAAATGTTTGGTGCCGCTGAACCATCTGCTGATGCAGAGGTAATTAATCTGGCTGTAAAATTTTTGAATGAGCTTGGTTTGAATGATTTGGAGATAGAAATAAACTCTCTCGGCTGTCCTGAGTGCAGAAAAAAATACAGAAATGCAATAAAAGAAGTTTTGAAACCGTATTTGAAAGATTTATGCGAAGATTGCAATTTCAGATATGAAAAAAATCCTTTGAGAATTTTGGATTGTAAAGTTGACTCTTGTAAAAAGATTTTTGAAAAAGAAGACATACAAAAGGTTATACTTGGTGATTTTATCTGTGATGACTGTAAATCGCATTTTGAAAGTGTAAAAGAGTATCTTTCCGTTTTAAATATCCCGTATAAGGTTAACAAGCTTCTTGTCAGAGGGCTTGATTATTACAACAGAACTGTTTTTGAAATCAAATCCAACAATCTCGGGTCACAAAATGCTGTTTGCGGCGGCGGAAGATATGATTCTCTTGTGGAAACACTTGGAGGCGCTCCAACACCTGCTGTCGGCTGGGCAATGGGTATGGAGAGATTGTATTCTTTAATTGAAAAATCAGAATCAAAAAAATCAGATGTTTTTGTTGTTTCTGAAAATATATCAGAAACATTCAAAATTGTTGATGAAATTAGAGAACAAGGTCTTTCTGTTGATTTTGATTATGCAGGCAGAAAGTTCAAAAAACAGATTGAAAAGGCTTCCAAAACGGCAAAATACGCCTTGATACTTATGGAAGATGAGCTTAAAACAAATACAGTTACTTTAAAAAATCTTGAAACTTCACAACAGATTAATGTCCCAAGAAACAGCTATCTTGAGAAAATTGTTTAGAACTTGAATGAGGTTGTGAATTTTAAGCGCTGCCTTGTTATGACATTTTGTGACTGGTAGTTTGCTGCGGTGAGTTCAAATTGCAGCCGGTCTGTTTCGCTCAGCGGTGTGTATTTGAGTCCTATTTCACCTTGAAGTTCATCTATGTCAAAGTTTTTTACGATTTTGTTGTTCAATGAAAGATGATCCGTAAGTTTGTAAGATGTCAAAAAATGAGCTGAGCTTGAATCATTGTAGCCCTCTTTGGTGTAATCAGAGCGAGAGAGCTGTGCGCCAAAGCTCCACTTGTCATTTTTGTATTGCGCAAACAATCCTGATGTGTTTTTGTCCACATCTTCCATCAGGTTGGAAAATATCCCTCCGCCTACGTAAAACTTTCCTTTTGAATTAAGAATGCTTTTGGGTTTTGTTGATACTATTGCTGCGAGCTGCTGGTTTAGGGTATCTGTTTCATTAAATGCACCAATAGAGTAATTTAAAAATTTTGACTGCCTGTCGAGTCTGGCTCCGCTGCTGTAATATGAACTGTTTGCATATGCAAAATTTACCGTGTCTCCATTTATAGAGGATATTCCGTCCTGCCCGACCATTACGGAAGTGTTTTCGTCAAGCTCCCTTGTTACATAGCTTCCTAATGATCCGTAACTTGGCAAAACTCTCAAGTTTGTTTCGTCAGAATAATAGTTGTATAAGAATAATTTGTCTTCTGACCATACTTCGCCCGTGTTTTTTACGAACATCGGTTTTTCTTCTTTTTCAACGCTAAGTTCAAATTTTTTGTTTTTATCATTCAAGTAAGTATAATCTGTCAAATTCAGTTCTATAGGTGCAAACATATCTTCCTGTTCTGTTGCGGACTGCTGCTCTTCTATTGCTGCACAGTAATTTATGTTCATAACTGAACATAATAAAAATATTGAAAATATTGTTATTAATTTTTCCATACAAATATTCTGATTTCGGTGCAGATACTGTTTCAACAATTGTCTTAATATATGTTTACATTATAACATTTTAGTCAATATTTTTCATCAAATTCACTTTATATATATAGGGATAACTATAAGGGAAGATCATGGCATTTGAAAATTCTTTTAATATAGATTTTAAACCTATTGCTAATGCTTTTGGACTGCAAAATTACAGCTTTGGTAATACTGCTATGAATCTTTCTGAGCCTTTGTTTAATTTTCAGAATACTTTGCCTGCATTAAACTTGGATACTTTTATTTTTGATCCGTTTGGGCTTAATTCAAAAATAAACACAGGATCCTTTAATCCTGCTAACATAAGCGGTATTGATTGGTCAACGGTTGACTGGGCAAAATTGTATGATCAGTCTGTTCAAATGTGTTTGAATAATGCAATGAGGTTTAATAATTTCAATTTCAATTTTAATTACGATATTTCTGAATGTCCTTCTCTAAAAGACGTAAAATACAATAAAAATAAAGCATCTGCACTGGCATCAAATGTTGTAATGGCAGCAGGAGCATCTTCCAAAAAACTCTGTGCAAAATATGTCAATAATGCTATTGAAAGAGCCGGAATTTCTGTTGTCAGAGGTGATGCATATCAAATGGCAGAAAACCTGAGAAATAACAAAAACTTTAAAGAAGTAAAAGTGACACAGGAAGAATTTAAACACCTGCCTCCGGGCTGTGTAATCGTTTATCCCAGAGGTTCTGCGGGATATAGTGCTCAATACGGACATATAGAGATTACACTGGGCAATGGACGCAGTGCAAGTGATTTTGTCAACAATAATACAAAATATTCTCCCGATGTCAGGGTCTTTGTTCCTGTATAAAGAATAATTTGTATAAGCAAAAAAAAGAGGCTTTTAATAGCCTCGTGTTAAATACCTTTTCCCGTTCCTTATATGTTTTAAGTTTATTAAAATCTATTAGTCTGTTTTGTTTTATTTATTGTTTATTGCTTACATTTATATAAAGTATATAAAGAAGAAATAATTGCCTAAAGTGTTTTATCAAAATTTTTGTATTATTAAGATATATTACCAAAATACCAAAATAGTATATACTTTTTCCAAAATTTAGCCCGGAAATACAAAAAAGTATATACTATTTTCTAAAAAAATTAATTGTAACGAATTGTTAAATTCGTTTTCTTTGAAGAAAATCTATTATATCATCAAGTTTATCAAGCAATTCTGAAAGGGCAGATTGGAAATTTTCATCAAAATTTGTGTTATCCAATCCTGTTTCAACAAATTCTCTTGCGGCTCTCAACTCGTCAAGAGAACCTTCTGACTGTTTCATCAAGTTGTAGTAGTGTGCTAGATCCTCAATAGATGATGAATTGACGAAAGTTTCTATATCAAATCCTTCTATGTCTATATTGAAATCATCAAATGTTTCTGACATTTGTTTTGACACGGAGAGTTTTAATGTATCTGTGTCAACAAGTCCTGTGGAGTTTAGTGCAATAAGTTCGAGATTGTTTGAGCACCCTCTGATTTTTAAAAAGTCCTGATATTCTTTCCAAAGAGCCGGTTCTGTATCTGTTTTGTCAGCAGTTCCTCTCATTCTTTTGTAATCTTCAAATGAGTTAATTTTTGTGGCGGCAGAGGATGCGGCAATTTTTGATGCATATGATATGGCTGCATAGCTGTCAGGTTTTTGTTCTTTAGATGAAGAAATTGGTGATGAATGATATTGGCTGTATGTATTTGTTGTATTGCTTGTTTCAAATATTTTGTGTCCTTCCGAAGAAGAGCCAATTATAATCATTTTATCCTCCGCTGTTTCTTCTGTTATTGTAATTATTTTATTTTTTTGTTTCATCAACTTTTTATACTAAAATAGCTCCGGTCATTGCCTGAGCTATTTTATAATTTTTATCGGTGATATTTTCATTTGTTAGTTATTTCTTCTAAGGTATATTTACCGGCTTTTTTGAGTTTTTTCTTATATTCGATACGTTCTCTGGCATCTTTCATTGTTTTTAATATTGCTTCGTCTTCTGGATAAAATTTGATTTTACTCCAGGTAACGTTTTCATAATCACTTGGACGACCTGCACAGTTTGGCAAATCTCTGGTTCTGTATTTTTTTCCATCTATGATGACATATTTTCTTTTTTGTTTTTCAAACACATCTTTTGTTAATGTTTTCAGTTTCAATGTGCAATTTGAAAACATGTTTTTTATTCGTTTTACTATTGATATATGTATATTACTATTTTGAGGAAGAATTTTCATAGTATATTTTAGTAAATTTACCTTCATCTATTAACTTGCTTCCATATTCCACACGTTTTTTTATGTCTTTCATTTTTGCCATCACTGCTTCATCTTCTGGATAAAATTTGATTTCACCCCAGGTCATTCCTGCCGCATCACTTGGTCTGCCAATAAAATTAGGAATGTCACGTTCTCTTATCTTTTTACCATCTACAATAACATATTCTGTTTTGTGGGTTTCATATATATCTGCAGCAAGAGTTTTCAGTTTTAGTTTGCTGTTTGCAAAAAACTGTTTTATTCTCTTCATTACCGGTATTTTTTTGTTTACTGTATTTGTTACTTGTGTGATTTTCATTTTATCTTTCCTTTTTCTAATTTTATCACTTAGTCTGTTGTTTTCAATCCTTGTTGGAATACTGTTGCCCACAGTTTCCATATATGTTTTTCTTTATCATATTTTGCATTTTTTATAAGCATTTCCGAATTTCTCTGCAAAAGCAATTCGGCTTCTGATGCACGTTCCACATTGTAGCACTCTATCATTGAACCTTTTGTCCCTTTCGGTATATCCAAATACCAGAGTATCTTTTTTGCATATCGTTCTCCGGCTTCCGGTTCTATTGCCGTGGAGAGAAATCGGGATTGTTTTACAAATTTTTTATGTAAATTTCTATACACAAACTCATTAATCTCACTAACAGAATATTTTCCTGCTTCTATTCCTTCGGTAAATTCTTCTATTTCTTTCAGCAA
>CALVEJ010000059.1 GCA_944326535.1 Candidatus Gastranaerophilales bacterium
TATCTTGCAAGATTTGAACTTGCTTCTGCTGTTGCAAGAATGTAGTATACACCGATAGAGTGTTCCAAAAGCGGAAGCGATATTTCTACTATTTCCGCACCAAGCTCTTTGTATTTTTGAATAGCATCTTCAACTGCTTTTTTTACATCCGGTGCAACACCTTCTGAAAGGAGTTCTTTTATTACACCCACTTTGGAGCCTTTTATGTCTTTTGTTAAAGATTTTGAATATTCGGGAACCGGCAGGTTCAAAGATGTTGAGTCATGTTTGTCATAACCGCTTATTGCTTCCAAAAGCAATGCAGCATCTTCAACACATCTTGCAAAAGGACCGATTTGATCCAGTGAAGATGCAAATGCGATAAGACCGTATCTTGAGACTCTTCCGTATGTCGGTTTTACTCCGACAATTCCGCAGAAACTTGCAGGGAGTCGAATACTTCCGCCTGTGTCCGAGCCAAGAGCAAGAGTTGCCTCGTATCCGGCAACGGATGCTGCCGAACCGCCGGAGCTTCCTCCTGGAACTTTGTTGGTATCCCAGGGATTTCTTGTTATTTTGAAAGCGGAGTTTTCGGTAGAAGAACCCATTGCAAATTCGTCAAGATTTACTTTGCCAAGAACCGGTATCAAATTTTCTTTTAGTTTCAAAGAAACTGTTGCATCATATGGTGATACAAAATTTTCAAGAATTTTGCTAGATGCCGTGGTTTTTGTATTTTTAAGGTTAATATTATCTTTCAGCGCAAGAGGAATACCTGCCAGCGGCGGAAGAGGTTCTTGTGCTGCAATTTTTTTGTCTACTTCTTTTGCTGTTTCCAGCGCTTGTTCTTTGCACAAAGAATTGAATGCCCCGATAGTATCATCTATGGCTTCTATTCTTTTATATTCTTCATTAACCAAATCCACTGCTGAGATTTCTTTGTTTAACAGCGCTTTTCTTTGTTGTGTTGCGGTTTGTTTTATTAATTCTTCCATACTTCTCCCATATTATCCGATTTTGTCCGTAATGTATATAAGGACTATAATTTTTCCTGCCTTTTTGTTTTTTCTATACAAATAATTATAATCTAAAAAAAAGTTAGTGATTAGCGATAGGTTATATTTATACAAAAATGTAAATATTTGTTAAAACTTCTTTTTAAATCCTAAAGAAAAATAAAAAACAGGTCGATAAGAAATATGTAAAAAGGAGTATCAGATTATGGGAATGTCCGCATCACAAGCCAGATATTTATGCCTGACAGCAAGGAAAAGCAACCTTGAGTTTGAAATCCAGCAGACAACTCAGGCAAAAATGCTTTTGGCACAGCAGCTTGATGATGAAGCTCTTTTGTGGAGCAACGGAATGAACATTCAACATCTTTATTATTCTCCTGACGGAACAGGATCTGCAACCGAAGATTTGCAGCGTTTATCTTATCAGCTTGTTACCAGATCAAAAGAAGACGGCGGTCTCGGTATGCAAGTCAAAGATTCATACGGACGTATTGTTGTTTCTGAATTGCCTGATCCTATGCCGGAAGACAAAACAGTAAAGGATTATGCTGTTGAACCGTATTGCGGACAGGCTGATTACTTTGAAAACAACCTCAAGTCAGGTAACTGGACAATTCAAAAACTGACTGCAGAAGGCTGGAAAGATGAAAGCATCGAAGGTTCAACCTTTATTTATCAGGGTGTTGATTCAGGAGACTATGAAATTGCAAACGCAGAGTATGATGCAAAGGTTGATAGTCTTCAAAGAAAAGACAAACAGTTTGATATGCGTATACAGCAGCTTTCAACGGAACAGCAGGCAATAGAAAACGAAATGGATTCTGTCAAAAAAGTTATTGACAAGAATATTGAAGAGACGTTCCAAACATTTGGCTAATCCAGCTTTGATAGGCACTGTCAAGAAAATAGCTGCCGACAATTTCCCCTGTTTCTGTTGTTACGGTTTTGTTTAAAGAGTTATTAAGGAGACATTTCTCAATGGAGTTTTTATCAATCCAACCGATTTTTATAAGTGTTTCGATAACAGCAATGCTTCTTGCTCTCATGTTTGCATCGGTAATTTTGAAACCGAGAACTTCTTGTGTCTCTGTGTTAACAACGTAACAAAGCCCGCCTGCGCCGACTTTTGCCGCAAGTTTTTTATTCATTTGCATTATTTGTGTATCGAGACGTCCTGTACCGCCGGATATATATGGATTTTTCATAAATGCAGTTTGGATTGTTTTGTATCTGTCGTTACAAAACAAAGACAAAAATCCTTTTGCAAGGTCCTCCAGTGATGTTGCCCAGTTCGGGGCTCCGCATCCGTCCGGAGTGTATGGCATATTGTATTGTGCTTCGCATAATTCTTTTATTTGGTTATAGACAGCCTTTTGTAAAGGATGGTCTTTTTCAAGATATGTTTTTGTATCCCAATTGTTCTGCCTGCATATTGCAAGCATAAGTGCATGTTTTCCGGAACAGTTGTTGTGTAGTTTTGAATAGGTTTTTATTCTTTTTTGTTCTGATTCACTTAGAGGTGCAATTGGCGGACAAAGCAGGTCATTTTCGCCCAGTCCGGCTTTGTTCAAAACACTTTTAACAAGGTCAGTATGAACTTTTTCACCTGTATGAGATGCGCAGCATACGGCAATCTCTTCGTCTGTCAGTTTAAAGAATTCTTTTGTATTGTAATCCCATATCAAACTTGCCTGCAGCGGTTTTGCACAGGATCTGTGAAAAAAGAAACAGTTATCTGTTTGTCCGAAAGTTTGTATATTTTTTTGTCTGTTGTAGTATACAGCATATCCATAGAACTCCAGTTCTAACAGACCGCTTCTTTTTTCTTGAACAAGACATTTTGGTTTTAGGTTTGATGTCATTTTACTTTTTTTTATTTTGGATGTTAAATATGGCTCTTAATTTATCTTTTAAAAGATTGTTCTCTTTTGTTAGTTTGTCGATAGTTTGCTGCAAATCATCATTTTGCGGCATATTTTGTGAAGAAGCGGCTTGTGCTGCCGGAATAATGTATCTCCTTTTTGCTTCTTCTTTCAGGTTGAGTATTTTGTTTATATCATTGTTTGCAACAAATTGCATATCTATCAAAATTTCACCGATTTTGATTTTTTGATCGGGGTGTTCTTCGTTGTGTATTTTTTGTTTTCTCAAAACATCATCAAGCTCTTCCACGTTGATTTTATCAAGTCTTTTTACGTATTCGCCGAGCCTGATTTCGTTTCCGAGATAAAATATGCTTGCACTGATTACCGGATTTTCCGGATTTTTTACAAGTTCATTTTTTATACAGAATGCAAGATAAGTTGATGTCTGTTCAAGTGTCCAAAAATTGTTCAGCGTTATATCAACAATTCTCTCGCCGGCAATAATGCTGCCAAGCAGTCTGTATATATTAAAATCAAGGTTGTGTTCGTGTGTTTCCAGTTCTTTTTTTCCTTTGAATGTTACTTCTGGAACAAACACAGGGTAGACATCATGGGCTTTTCGTTCTTCTGTTGAGCCCGGAATATTTTCTTCAAGATGCTTTTTTATATCAAGAAATACAACTTCTTGTATCCATAAAGGTGCAGATAAAACAGTATTTGTCAAATTATCCAGATAATTTTTTGACATTATCCCAAAACTCCGTAACTATGTTTATATTAAACAGAATATGTATTATAATAACATATATACGTTATTAAGCAAATAAAAGGGGCTTTTGTGGGTTTAGACGGTTTTTCAATGTCAAATCTCGGATTAAACAGAAATCTTACTTCTGCACAGATGGCAAATGAGGCGGATGTGATTGCCAGACAAAGTCTGGAAAATCAAATGGCGGATGTTGACGGTATCGGTAAAAAAGAAAAAGTTGGTAAAAAAGATGAAGATGCGGCCTTCAATGGCATGGTTCCTTTTATAGGCGAGCCAAAGAAAGACGATGAAGAGGCGCAGGAGGAAAACCCTCAGCAAGAAGAAAGTCAAACAGAAGAAGACTCTTCTCAATCAGAGGTTATTGATGATGAAGATGCGGACAATTTGCATTTCAGATTAAATGCTGAAAACAAGATAGAAATCTGGGATAACGAGAAAAAACAGGTGATAAAAACAATTTCTCCTGAAGAAGCGGCAAATGTTCTGCACAATTTTGCTCAGGCACCGGGAATTTTTGTAAACAGAGAAATATAAAATTAATCCGTAACTATTTCTGTCTCGTTTTTGTATACAACAAAACCGGATTTTGTGTTGTTCGGTCGTTTGATATACTTTCTTAAAGTGTATACAACGGGAATTTTTGTGGAATTTTTTGCTGTCGAATATTCTTTGGCTAGTCTTGCTATTTTTAAAATGGTATCATCTGACAGATTTTGTGTTTGATTTTGCTTTTTTACAATAATGTGCGAACCCGGTGTATTCAATACATGGAACCATATGTCATCCGGTGATGAAATTTTTGAATATAAGTAGTCATTTTGTTTGTTGTTTCTGCCTATATATATGGAAAATCCGTCTATTTCTGTCTGAGTTATATTGATCTTCTTTTCTTTTTTGAGTTTCTGCGGTATGTCTTGCGGTATTAGTTCCTGTGAAATCTCTTTCAGATCAGAATAACTGCTGCAAATCTCAATATCATACAAAAGCTGATTGTAGTAGTTTATTTCGGATTTTGTATTTTCTGACATTTCAAGAGCAACAGAGTATGCTTTTTTACCTTTGTTATATAGAGAGAAGTATCGCTGTGCATTTTCTATGACGTTTTTTGTTTCATCAAGATCAATTTCTATATTCTGACCCGTCTCAAAGTCTTGCAGTATTATTGAGTTTTCTCCCGTTTTAATCTTATAAGAATTGGCTGTTAAGAGCTCTCCTTTTTTTCTGTAAAGGTCTGTTTTTTCTTTTTTTGCGAGCAGTTTATTCTGGTTATCCAGAGTTGTTTTGAGTTTTTTCAGCTCTTTGTTTGTTTTTTCTTTGAGTTTTGATTTAAGTTCTAAAATAAGTCTTTTTTCGATATTGTATGAAAAATAGTCATCAATCAACTCATTTACTGTCGGGTAAGTGTGTTCAAATTTTTTTAAACAGGAGTATGTTTGGTAGTCATCAGAAACACTGTATTTGTTTTTCTCTGTATTGTCCATAAATTCATGAAGAGCAACAAATAGTTTTTGTATATTTTCTGTAACAAGCTCACAAGAAATTTCTTCAGGGTTTACATTTACGCTTTCGCATATTTCCTGTGACAGGTATTGTGAAAGACAATGAAAAGAGGAACTCAGCGTTTTTTTTATTGACTCATTTGATTTTTTCACAGTTTTTTCAAATGAGGCATAAGTTGTTTTTAATAAATTTTTTTTGTTTTGTTTTGGCGGATATATATAAGGCAGACCTCCTGCAAGCTCTCTTTCTTTACTCTTTTCCGCTCCAATATTGTGCGCACAGCCGAGAATAATGTTGTTGTCCGTATTATACAGGACTATGTTGCTGTGTTTTCCCATTAGTTCTATACTAAGACACTCTTCTATTCTGTCACCGAGTTCATTATAGTTTTCAAATATAAGTTCTATTATTCTTTCGTGTTCGGGTTTGTTTATTTTTAGTATTCTGGAGCCTTCCATATGTTTTCGAAGCAGCATACAAAACATAGGCGGTTGTTTGGGGATTTCTATATTCCTTCTTTCTTCGGAGTTTTGTGTTAAAAAACACATATGGTAAAAATCAGGATTTATGTTTATGTATAATTTTTTTGTTTCCCCGTTGTTCCTGAGTTGAAGAACAACTTCACGCCTTGTCGGTTGTTGAATTTTTTGTACCCTGGCGTTTTCAAAAAAGTTTTTGTTTTCTTTATAAAAAGCTTCAAGCAAAAGCGAATCAATATGAAGCATTTGTCTTTGTTCCGTGTTCTAGTCTGTATCTTGTTGATATAATTTTAGTTCAAATATTTTGACTTTTTCATTACTGTTTTTTAAACGCACCTGACCCAGATATTCTGCCGGTATTGGTGAGTCTAGCTGGTCGAGCGTGTTTTGGGTTACTATAATTTGTTTTCCGAACTCTGTACATATATTTTCAATTCTTTCAACTATGTCAACGGTTGTTCCGAGCACAGTAAAATCTGATACATTTGAAGAACCTATTTGTCCGATAAGTGCACTGCCCGTATTTATTGCAATCTTTACGTCAATTGAAAAGTTTTTCGGATTTTTTTCTTCAAAAGTTTGCTCATCGTATTCATCGAAATTGATTTTGTTCAGACTCAAATTGTATTCATCTATTTTTTGAGCTATTTCAATACCTGCTTTTATAGCATTTTCGCTGTCTTTTCTGGAATGTATCGGATATCCCCAGTACACAAGAACAGAGTTTCCCACAAAGCGGTTGATTGTCCCGTTGTATTTGAATATTATTTTTTCTATTTCATTAAAAACGCTGTTGATAAGTTCGACATATTTTTCCGGAGGCAGTTCGTCTGAAATTTGTAAATTATTTGAGATGTTGCAGGACATAACCGTTACTTTTTGAACGGATGATTTCAGATTGAGCCTGTGTGGTTTTGTTACCAGCTGTTTTAATACATTTTCCGAAACAAGGTTTCCGAATATTTTTTCAATCTTTCTTTTTCTTTTTAATTCATGATGTGCTTTAAGCACAAATGATATGAGGAACGTTGAAATAATAAAATACAAAGGCATTGCCATATCAAGTATTATTCTGAATTTCGGGTGGCAGAACAGCAAAAGGCTCAGAATGACATACGCAAGGCAAATTAATAAACCGTTTATGAACGCCAATGACATGTTTGTTGCAATCAACATTGCAAATATAATTGCTGCACAGAAGCAGACGGTAAGGATTATACCTTTATATGGCGTAATATGTTTCAGAAACGGTCTTTTACACTTGTTTGTAATATCTGAATCGTTCAGATAGTTGTCAATGATAGTTGCTTTTATTTGTGCATCTGTCATATCCTTTGCGACCGGTGTGTTGTGAGTTTCCGTGCTTGTTTGTGTTTGTGTAATTATTACTATTTTGTCGTTAAAAAAGTTCAACGGATATTTTTTGTTCTCAAATTCAAAATATTTTGCTCCTCTTACCATACTCAAAAGCAGTGAATTTACCGGAATATCCATATATGCACTTCCGTGTCCGTGCCAGTTGATAAGAGCTTGTCCGTTATTGTCCAGGCGTATTCTGTGTTTGCCTATTTTAAGTATGTTGTTTTCAATTGGTATTTCTTCCGCAAGCTTGCCTATTCCTTCTTTTTTCATCAATGTTGCAAGAGCAATTGAAGGGAGATAATATTCTTTGTTTCCCTTTATCAATTTGTAAACAGGCTGGGAATAGCGTACATTTTCATCTCTGTTTTTTGTTGTGACAAGATTGGTTACACCCATTGTTGTACTGTTTGTAAATATATTTGGTATTGGTGTGTGGGCGTAGTATGAAATGTTGTTATCAAGAGTTTTGTTGTCTATGTACATGTTAAGCGTATCACCCGACGGTGAATACGGATTGGAAAAGTAATCCAAAATTTTTGATGAGTCATAATTTGCTGTTTCAGAATAGGGAGACCTGAGAGCGGTTGCCAATACAATGTTGTCGTAATAGCCGAGAGTATCGGCAAGAATCATATCAGGAGATGTGTAGTTTCGTGACATATCCTCGTAGTTTGAAAAATTTAAGTCTACAATCAGAACTTTTGGGTTTTGTCTTTCAATAAAGTTTATTAGTTTTGCCCATACAACTCTTGACCAGGGCCATCTGGTAAGGTTTAGTTCTGTTGAACGTGCTGCTTCATATTGTGTGAGGTCATTTACTGAAACAATTATAATATCTTTGTCCGCATGGCTGAATTTGCTGCCGTACAGTCCTCCGTCAGTGCTCAGATAGCTTCTTACATCAATGAGCCGGTTTTCAATTATTTTGAAAATATCCTGAAAAAAATAAGCAAACAAGGACAGAAAAATAACAAGCAAAACTGTTATCGTTATTTTTAGCTTATTAACATACTCAACTTTAAAATTCATAGAGTTATTATAAATAATAAAATCTTAATACGCAATTGTTATGAAAATATGTAATTAAATATAGCAGTGCATTTGCCTATGGAGGAGGATCGGTCGTCAAGGGCAGATTTTATTTATCATCCTGAACACAAGAGCAAACGTACTTGTCGTCATTCTGAAGGAGTGAAACGACTGAAGAATCTTTTTGTAATAGATTCTTCGGCTATCGCCTCAGAATGACTGACTACTGTCATTCTGAAGCTTCCGGAGGGCTTTGCCGCAAGGATAGGGTTGTGTTCAGAATCTTACTAATTTGATGTGTTATCACCTATCCGGTAAGATCCTGAAACAAGTTCAGGATGACAATATGGTCGTCATCCTGAGGCTTTAACCTTCACGTCATCCTGAGCAAAGCGAAGGATCCTTAACAATAGATTCTTCGGTCACTGCGTTTCCTCAGAATGACGGGAAAATTATATAAAAAAGTCGTCATCCTGAGGATGAAATCCGAAGGATCTTAAAAAAGACCTGCCAATATCTTTGGCAGGTCTTTTGCAAATATATTCTACAGATATTATATTCTTCCGTAGTATGCATCAAGATACATTTGTTTGATTTCTTCAAACAACGGATATCTCGGGTTAGCGCCAGTGCACTGGTCGTCAAATGCAAGTTCAACCATATGATCCAGTTTTTCGAGGAATTCTTTTTCGTCGATACCGAATTCCTTGATAGACATTGGCAGACCAAGATCTTTTTTCATCTGAATCAATGCCTGCTGCAGCAATTCAACTTTTTCATCATCGTTTTTACCGCCAAGACCTAATTCGTCAGCAATTTGACCGTATTTTGCTTTAGCACACGGGAATTTGTACTGCGGGAATGCTGTTTGTTTAACAGGTTTGTCTGTTGCATTGAATTTGATAACCTGATTAATCAACAAAGCATTTGCCATACCGTGCGGTACGTGGAACATTGCACCGAGTTTGTGTGCCATAGAGTGGCATACACCCAGGAATGCGTTAGCAAAAGCCATACCTGCAATTGTTGAAGCATAGTGAACTTTTTCTCTTGCAATCGGATCTTTTGCACCGTTGTCGTAAGAACGTTTCAAATATCTGAACAACAATTTCAAAGCTTCTAAAGAGTTAGAATTTGTGAAGTTTGTTGCCATAGCAGATACATAAGCTTCAATTGCGTGTGTAATAGCATCGTAACCGGAAACAGCTGTCAATCCTTTTGGCATTGTATCAACAAGGTTTGGATCAACAATAGCTACGTTTGGTGTCAATGCGTAGTCTGCAATTGCGTATTTAACACCGGTTTCATCATCAGTAATGATAGCGAACGGAGTAACTTCGGAACCTGTACCTGATGTTGTCGGTACACAAACCATTTCAGCTTTTTTACCGAGTTCAGGAATCATGCAGATTCTCTTTCTGATATCCATAAATCTCATAGCGATATCTTCAAATACAGTATCAGGCTGTTCATACATCAACCACAAGATTTTTGCTGCGTCCATAGAAGAACCGCCGCCCAATGCGATGAATACATCAGGTTCATATGCTTTAACCATCATCATAGCATCATTGATTGTAGACAATGTCGGATCCGGTTTAACATCAAAGAAGATTTGGTAATCAACACCGATATCATCCAGAGTGTTTGTAATAGCATTTGCCATACCTGAATTGAAGAGGAATCTGTCTGTAACGATGAATGCACGTTTTTTGCCTTGCAATTCTCTGAGAGCGAGATCCAAAGCTCCTCTTTTGAAGTAAATTTTCGCAGGAACTTTGTACCAAAGCATGTTCTCTCTCCTTTCAGCAACTGTTTTAATATTCAATAAGTGTTGTGGTCCTACGTTGTCGCTTACTGCGTTTCCGCCCCACGAGCCGCAACCCAGTGTCAATGACGGATTGAGTCTGAAGTTGTACAAGTCACCGATACCGCCCTGTGAAGAAGGTGAGTTGATTAAAATTCTGCTTGTATGAAGTTTCAAGCCGAATGCATTGATTCTTTCAGGGAATCTTTCGTCCGTATAAAGAACAGATGTGTGACCTGCACCACCAAAGTCTACCAGATCATAGGCTTTTTGTACAGCATCATCAAAGTCTTTTGCTTTATACATAGCAAGTACCGGAGAAAGTTTTTCGTGAGCAAAAGGTTCTTCTTCGCAGATATCTGTAACTTCGCCGATAAGAACTTTTGTATCAGGTTCTACTTCAATGCCTGCCATTTCTGCAATTTTTGCAGCAGGTTGACCTACTATTGCAGCATTTACTCTGCCGTTTTGGATAACAAGAGAACCTACTTTTTCTCTTTCTTTGTTATTAAGAATATAAGCACCTCTCAAGATGAATTCTTTTTTAACTTCTTCGTATACATCTTTAACAACAACAACTGATTGTTCGGATGCACAAATCATACCGTTGTCGAATGTTTTTGACATAAGTATTGAAGAAACTGCCATTTTAATGTCAGCTGTTTCATCAATAACGGCAGGAGTGTTACCGGGACCAACGCCCAAAGCAGGTTTACCTGATGAGTAAGCTGCCTTAACCATTCCCGGACCGCCTGTTGCAAGAATCATATCGATATCTTCGTGATGCATTAATGCAGCAGAAAGTTCGACTGAAGGTTCATCAATCCAAGCGATAAGTCCATCCGGAGCGCCTGCTTTAACTGCAGCTTCCAAAACAACTTTTGCAGCTTCAATTGTACATTTTTTTGCTCTCGGGTGTGGTGAGAAAACGAGTGCGTTTCTTGTTTTCAAAGCAATAAGGGATTTGAAAATAGCAGTTGAAGTCGGGTTAGTTGTCGGAATAACACCTGCAATTACACCGATAGGTTCAGCTACCTTTTTGATGCCGTTTGCTTTGTCTTCTTCAATAACACCGGCTGTTTTCATATTTTTGTATTTGTTGTAGATATATTCTGCAGCAAAGTGGTTTTTAATAATTTTGTCTTCCATAACGCCCATGCCTGTTTCTTCAACAGCCATTCTTGCGAGAGGAATTCTCATTTTGTCAGCTGCCGTAGCTGCTGCTTTAAAAATTTTATCTACTTGTTCTTGAGAATATGTAGCATAAATTTTTTGAGCTTTTTTTGCTCTTTCGATGATTAATTTTAAATCATCATGAGTTTTTACCTCATTTGATTTGTTGAAAGCCTTTTCCAATTTTTCGGTTTCGGCTTGCTTTTTGGTTGCCATAGTGTAAATTCTCCTTTATCGTGAAATTATTCACTATTAATATAACCCAATCTGACAAAAAAA
>CALVEJ010000060.1 GCA_944326535.1 Candidatus Gastranaerophilales bacterium
GCCGCAAAAACGGTCTGATTTTTTTGAAAGAAAAATATGGAAAAAACAAAAACACTTTTTGACATTATAGGTCCTGTCATAATAGGACCCTCAAGCTCTCACACTGCGGGTGCCGTCCGCATAGGATATCTTGCCGGAAAAATTTTCGGCGAAATACCGAAGAAAGTAAAATTTAAACTCTACAACTCGTTTGCCAAAACAGGCAAAGGACACGGTACTGATAAAGGTCTGCTGGCAGGTGTTCTCGGGATGGATGTTGACAATGAGTCCATAAAAAAAGCATTTAACTATGCAAAAAAACTCAATGTAGAGTATTCATACGAATTTGCTCAAGACAGCAGCCGCCACCCGAACTCTGTTGATATTTTTCTTGAAGGTTCATACAAAATGAAAATATCAGGCAACTCCGTAGGTGCCGGAGAAGTCTGTATAAATATGATTGACGGATACAAGTTTAATATAAACGGGGATTACAATACCCTTATATTGTTATACAAAGACAAACCCGGCATGGTCTACAGGGTCAGCTCTCTTTTGCAAAGCAAAAATCTCAACATTGCAACCATGCACTGTGACAGAAAAGCCAAAGGAGAAGAAGCCTCTATGGGTATTTGTCTTGACAGTATAATTCCTGATTCTCTTATAAAAGAATTGGAAAAAATTGACGAAGTTTATTTAATCAGAAGTATAGAAGTGCTGAAAAAATGATAAATTACAAAGATTTTCAAGAACTGTTTGAAGATGCTGCTTCAAAAAACAAAAAAATATATCAAATGAGCGAACAGCGGGAAGCCGATATTACGGAAATTTCCGTAAAAGAAGTGCGGGAAAAAGTCAAAATTAATCTCAACGCAATGAAAGAAGCTATAAAACAGGGTTTAAAATCCAAAGAAAAATCAATGAGCGGGATGTGCGGAGATGATTGTGCAAAGCTTTTGGAAAGATACAAAGGCGGAAATTCTTTGTTTTCAAAAACGTACCAAAAAGTTCTTACATACGCTTTTGCCACAATAGAACAAAATCTTCGTATGGGCAAAATTGTTGCCTGTCCGACAGCAGGCTCCTGCGGGATAGTACCGGCAGTTTTGATTGCAATGGCAGAGTCGTGCGATGCTGATGATGAATCACTTGTTAATTCTTTAATTACGGCAGGAACCATAGGACAGCTCGTATCCAACAAACTTGCTCTGGCGGGAGCAGTAGCGGGGTGCCAGAGCGAATGCGGTGTTGCTGCCGCTATGGCTGCCGGCGGACTTGTGCAGATGTATGACGGCACAAACGAACAAATATTGAATGCTGCTGCACTGGCTTTAAAAAATATTATGGGACTGATATGCGACCCCGTAGCAGGGCTTGTGGAAGTTCCGTGCGTAAAAAGAAACGCATTTCTTGCCATACATGCAATAACAGCCGCTGAACTGGCTTTTGCCGGAATAAAATCAGTTATTCCTATAGACGAAATTGTTGATGCTATGAAACAGGTAGGAGAGTTAATGTCCTCAAAACTTAAAGAAAGCTCTGAAGCCGGTCTTGCAACAACAAAGACAGGCATAGAAATTTCGCAAAAGCTGGCACAAAAATGGTGTTCGAAAGACTAAATTACAAAAGACAATTATATAATAAAAATCTATTGTAACGCCTGTATTTTAACAAAAACTACAGAATATACATCCGTATTAAATTTTTTATAATAATCAACAAAACAAAAAAAGCGCTGCATATACAGCGCTTTTTAAAAATCAGTTACAAACACTTTTTTATACAGGATAATTTGCAGAAGGATAATTGCTTTCCGTATATTGATCCTGAGGTTGTGAATAAACGGAAGCTTCATTGCCGGAAGTTTTGAGTTTTTCAAGATAAAGCTGTCCGTTTTTGACAATCTGATGAAGCTGTGTCAGATCGCCTTCTATATTGTTCAAAATTTGTTCTGCATAATTTTCAGCACCTTGTTTTGTTCTGTGTGCTTCGTCTTCTGCCTGAATCTTAATTTGTTTTGCTTCTTCAATAGTTTTTTCTCTGAGTTCCTGACATTCAGAAATTACCTGTTCTTTAATTTTTTCTGCTTCTCTTTGAACCTGATTTAAAAGTTCGGATTCAGAAAGAATTTTTTCCGCTTCGTTTCGGGCATCCATGATAATTCTTTCTGCTCTTTGCTGA
Organism: Candidatus Gastranaerophilales bacterium; assembly: GCA_944326535.1. GTDB lineage: Bacteria > Cyanobacteriota > Vampirovibrionia > Gastranaerophilales > Gastranaerophilaceae > Limenecus. The sequence continues at coordinate 2,161 of CALVEJ010000060.1, forward strand.
GCTTCTATTTGCATTTCTTCTCTTCTTCTCAGGATGGATTCTGCTTCTTTGATATCTTCAGGAATAGAAGCATCTATCCTGTCAAGAATAGCTTCCATTTCAGAACTTTTTACCATAACAAAGCCCGGAAGAAAATGAAAACCCTTGTCCAATATCAAATTTGCTCTGCCAAGGAGTTCTTTAATTCTGAGTTGTGTCATAACTGATTTTTACCTTTCGATTTTACAATTTTATTATATTTGATTATTGATTTTATTGAAATATTTTACCACACTTTCGGGAACAAATTTTGAAATATCCCCTCCGTATTTTGCTATTTCTTTAACCGTACTTGAAGAAATAAAGTTGTATTTTGGTTTTGTAATCAAAAATACCGTGGTTAAAGAAGGAGCCAAAGCACTGTTGGTCTGTGAAAGCTGCATTTCGTATTCAAAATCGGAAACCGCCCTCAACCCTCTGATAAGAATATCAGATCCGACATGTTTTGCATATTCGATAGTCAGACCATCAAAACTGTCCACCTCGACATTGTGCAAATCCATTTCTTTCAATGCTTCTTTTATAAGTGCAATTCTGTCTTCAGTCGGAAGAAAACCTTTTTTTGCATCGTTTTTCAAAACAGCAATAATAACTCTGTCAAACATTTTTGATGCTTTTTTCAGAACATCAAGATGTCCTTTTGTTATCGGGTCAAAACTGCCCGGATATACTGCCGTTCTTGCCATTGCGGGTGGTCTTCCTTACTTTTGACTGGTATTTTGTACATTTCAAAGAAATTGTACATGTATAATTATATAATCGTAAATTAAAAATATTACGATTTTGACATGAATTGTTTATTATTGTTACAAATTTAACTGTTTTTTTTGGTATAATTATACCTGTTGGAGAATTTAGAGGAATCTGTTTTGATAGAGAGAATAGTTTTACTCGTTCTGATTGTTTTCTTGTGGGTATTTCTTTTTATATTCCAAAACTTTATGTCAACTTTTTGGGCAATACTGTTTTTGTGCGGTTTTATGTCTCTTTACTGCATTTACATGCAGATTGCACTTAAACACCAAAAAATAAAACTCAAAAAAAAGCCGGAAGAATTAAATTGGAATTACAAACCGTTTGTTTCTGTCATGATTCCCGCTCACAATGAACAGGATGTAATTGAAAAAACAGTGGAAAATGTCCTTGCAATGGATTATGAAAAATTTGAGATCATATTGATTGATGACAGAAGCGAAGACAACACTGCAGAAAAACTCAAAAAACTTGAACAAAAATATGACAAAGTTAAAGCAATAATCAGAGATAAAGATGCATTTCCGGGTAAATCAGCTGTATTGAATGAGGCGCTGCCACAAGCAAAAGGAGAAGCTATTCTCGTTTTTGATGCAGATGCAAGAGTCAATTCCGACTTTTTAACAATGCTCGTTCCTCACCTTGAAAAAGACAGTGTAGGTGCTGTTCAAGCAAGAAAAGTTATAATAAACAGAGAAGAAAACTTCCTCACACGTTGTCAGGACAATGAATATGCGCTTGATACACATTTTCAGGTAAGCAGAAGTTCCATAAAAGGAGCCGTTGAACTCAGAGGCAACGGTGAATTACTCAAAAGAGAAGCTCTGGAAGATATCAACGGCTGGAACAATTATACAATCACCGACGACCTTGACATGTCTACACGTCTTCATATAAAAGGCTGGGACGTGCGTTTTTGTCCTGATGTCTGTGTGTACGAAGAAGCCGTTGTAAAATTTATTCCTCTTTTGAAACAGAGAAGAAGATGGGTCGAAGGCAGCATAAGAAGATATCTTGAACATTTCTGGGGAGTTTTGTTTTCAAAAGATATGTCTTTGCGTGTAAGTATTGATATGATTGCTTACATCACAGAGTTTATACTTCCTTTCTGGATGATTTCAGAGATATGTTTTCAGGCTTTCAGATATGTCAAAGAAGCACCAAACTGTATTTCTTCATCTCTTATGGTATCTATTATCGTATGCGGATTTTTCACAATCGGTCTTTTATACAGTGTCAGAAAATACAATCATCTCTCCAGATGGCAAAGTCTGAAACAGGCAGTAGAAACAGGTATATTCCTCTGTTGTGTCTGGTTCCCTATCGTTGTATTTATTGTTTTTAAAATAATTTTCTTCAAAAAAACAATGGACTGGGGAAAAACAAAACACGGCGTTACAAAAATTGTCAGAGACTCTTTGCCTGAAGATGTTTCCAAAGAAGAAACTTCAGCGGTGTAAATATGTCTGAAAAAATTTTTAAAGGTGAAGACATACTCAATGTCACTGCAGAAAAACTTGTTTATGAAGGTTCTGCTCTATCAAGAGTTGATAGTTTTCCCATTTTTATTGACAGCGCTTGTCCTGAAGACAAACTCAAAATAAAAATAAAAAAATCAAATAAAAACTATGCCTCAGCCGAAATTTTAGAAATAACAGAACCATCGCCTCACAGAGTAAAACCCTTCTGTCCACTCCACAACGTATGCGGCGGATGCGGATGGCAGCATATAGACTATAATTTTCAGCTTGAACAAAAACAAAATATAGTTTTTGAAACGGTAAAAAAAATCACAGGAAAAGAAATTGAAGTAAAACCGGTTCTTAAAAGTCCTCTGACAAAAGAATACAGATACAAGGTACAATATCCTGTCTCTCAAACAAAAGTGTCAAAAAGGCTGCTCATTGGATATTACAAAAAGGGTTCACATGAACTTGTTAATATAAAATTCTGTCCTATACAGCCAAAAATAATTGACAAAATTACGGATTTTATAAGAAAAGCCGCACAGGAACTTGAAATCTCAGGATACAATGAAAAAACGGGCAAAGGAGAACTCAGACATATTGTTTTCAGATACAGCGGCTCTGAAAACGAATGTATTGTTATTTTTGTTGTAAACAATACAAAAACAAACGAAAAATTTAAAAAACTCTCAAAAAAAATAATGAAAGAGTTTGCACATGTCAAAGGATGTTTGATTAATTACAATACATCACGTTCAAATTTGATTTTGACGCAAGATACAAGAAAAATTGACGGACAAAATTATATAACCGAAAAAATTGATGACAAAATATACAAAATTTCAGCAAACAGTTTTTTTCAGGTAAATATTGGCTCGGCAAAAAATATTTTTGACACTGTAAAAGATATAATAGAAAAAAACTATCCAAATCCACGTATACTTGATGCATATTCAGGTGTTTCAAGTTTTGGAATATGGCTTGCATCCGGTGCTGCCGAAGTTGTTTCTGTAGAAGAAGCTCCTTCAGCTACAAAAGATGCAGCTGAAAATATAAAATTAAACAACATAAAAAATCTCACTGCGCTCAATGGTGATGCAAAAAATATTTTTGAAAATCTTGTACAAAAAGGTGAAAAATTCGATGTAGTCTTGCTTGATCCGCCAAGAAAAGGCTGTGAAAAAGACTCTCTTGATTTTGCTGTAAAACTTACAAAAAAAGCCTTAATATATGTTTCGTGCAATCCGTCTACACTGGCAAGAGATTTGAAATATCTGCATGAAAACGGATTTTGTACAAAATATATTCAGCCTGTGGATATGTTCTGCCATTCTTATCACATAGAATCTGTTGCATGGCTTGAAAAAATATAGTCTGAGAAAAATTAGTAATTCGTCAGGCATATATGAGCAGCCTACATATACATATGTTATTAAAATCAATGTGAAGAGAATTTTTATTTATTACCTTATTTGAATAGGCATAATCAAACACAGATAGTCATCATCACTGACAGGTTTGAACAAAGTAGCAGAAAGACTTCCGCCAAGACCTATTTGAACCTTTTCTGATTCCATAATTTTCAAAGAATCTAATATATATCTGTAATTGAAAGCTATTGTGAGTTCTTCATCAGTGTATTCAATAGCAAAAGAATCTTCACCAAGACCGGCATCAGGTGTATCTGCTTTCAAAAACAGAGTGTTTTCACCAAAAATAAATCTGACAATATTCGTTCTTTCATTAACCATTACGGCAACTCTCTCAAGAGATGAGATCATTTCTTCTCTGTTTACTGTTGCATTTTTTTCACAGCTTTGAGGTATAAGTTGTTTGTATGGAGGATATTCGCCTTCAAGCAGTCTTGAAGACATAATCATAGAATTTGTTTTGAAAGTAATTTTTGTTTTTTCAATAATGAGTGAAATTTTTTCTTCATTCATATCTTTCAAAAGAGAAGCTATTCTCAAAAATTCCTGAAGAGTTTTTGAAGGTATTACGCAGCTGAGTTCAGAACCTGTTTCATTTGTAATTTTTTCAACAATTCTGGTCAAACGGTTTCCGTCAGTCGCCGCCATTTCAATATTATCTTTTGAAATAGAACAGAAAACACCGCTTATTATATTTCTGTTTTCATAATTTGCAGCAGAAAAAGCAGTGTATTTGATAGATTTTATAAAAGGATTTAATTCAATCTCAACACTTTCTTTGTCTTTTAATTCATCTTCGCTGATAGTTACGGGAAACTCATCAGCTGATATACCTATAAGTTCAAATTTTGAATTTCCGCATGAGATATTAACAACATTTGTCTCTTCATTCAAAGAAAAAACAACGGGTTTATTACTCAAACGAGAAGCAATCTCTGACAGTTTCTTTGCAGGAAGAGTAATTTTTCCGGGAGTTTGAACAGAAGCAATCGTTTTTGAAGAAACATTTATATCAAGATCAGTGGCACTGAATGTGATAAAGTTGTCGGAAGAAGCGTTAATCAAAATATTTGAAAGTACAGGTTGAATACCTCTTGTAACTGTAGTTTTTTCTACAATTTTTAAATTTGTAAGAAGAGCCTCTTTTTCTATAGTAAATTCCATGTTTGACATATTTTTCTCCCGATTTTTTGTTTTTTCTTTTTTAGTTGTTCTGTTCTATATTTTTTAATTATAAATTAATATATATATATATAATAATAAATAATAATAGTAATAAAGACAAAAAAAACTGTTCAAAACTATTATAAACTAAACAGGCAAAAGCATACAACTTGTTCAAAACTTTGTAAATAAATTGTAGAATTGTTGTTCAAAAATGTAGATAACTTTTTTAATTTTTTTATTTTTAAATTTAACCTGTAGAAAACTGTCAAAAACTAAACAGGATTTGAACAGGAAAATTGTAGTTTTGAACAGGTTTTGAACAGAAGAATTTTACATGATAATACAAAAAATTGTCATGAAACCATGCCCTAAAGCTTATGTATCGTTATTTTTACAATTTTTAAAATTATTTGCCTTCTGATTGTGAATCCACCGTGACATTTTTTGCTGTTCAAAACTCAAAGCGAAATTGTATAAACTTTGCATGAGTTTTCTTCCGCTCGGTGATTTGCCTATAAAAAATGAGTTTCCCGCTTTATTTTTTGCTATATATATTTCTTTTTGTATTATTTTGTCTACATTTGTTTTTGCGGGGCTTTCTATTTTTATTTTCAGCCACACAAACAAAAGAGAAACAGATGATTTGTCCTCATTTTCTTTTAAAAAATCTGAAAATTCTTTAAGTATCATAATTTTATCTAATCTAGTGTCGCAGTTGCCGCCGGCTCAACGCAGCCGCCAACTGCTCACCTTTTCAATGTGTCCTCACCTGCGCTTAACTTTGTTAAGCTTCGGAGACAGGCTCACTACTGCTCGCTTCACTGTGCGTGTTCGCTTTGTCAAAAATTTTGCTCACATTCATTATCGCAAAATTTTCTCGGACATTATTTTATTAATGCTTGTATTTCTTTGAAATTTGGATGTTTTGATGATTTGAGCATTTCAAAAACAACCATTTCCGTTGTGATTATTTTTGCACCTTCTTTTTCCATCAGATTTATTCCTGCTTTGAATTCATCTGTTTCTCTTGAGGCGCATGCATCTTTTACAACAAAAACATTATATCCTTTTTCCAACAATGCAGTTGCTGTTTGATAAACGCAAATATGAGTTTCAATGCCGAAGATAAAAATATTTTCGCTTCCTTGAAGTGATTCTTGTACACCATCTTGAGCCAGAGCATTGAAAGATGTTTTTTCAAAATACTGTGCACTGTCAGGCAGGCTGTATTTTACCTGTGCTATTGTAGAACCCAGACCCTGAGGATATTGTTCTGTCAAAATACATTTTATACCCAGAACTTTTGCAAGTCTTGCCAATATTTCGGCTTTTTTTGCACATTTATTCTTAAAAAGCATTCCGACCAATTTTTCTTGTACATCTATGAAAAGAAAAGTTGAGTTTTGAGCTGTGATATTGATTGTCATATTTTCTCCTTTTTAACAGTTTGTGTAATTTTTAAACTCTTTTATAAAAGAATTGAGAAGATATTCAAGTTTTTGTTCTGTCAATTCTTCTGTATCAATAGAAAGTTTTTCTTTTTTTGTTTCCATATCTTCAATATCGTGTATTATTTCTATATTTATTCTGGTAAACCCGGGATAACTTACAAAGAAAGAACTTTTTCCTCTTTCATTTTCAAGGACAAAAGAACTTTTTTCTTCACTTATATTTTGAGTAATTTGAGTTTGAAAAAATCTTTCTTCATTGATTTTTTGTGTTTGGTAAAAAAGAGGAGATATTATTGATTCCAGTTTTTTTATAAAATTTTCTTTGTGCAGTTTAAAATTTTTCAGACCTGCTTCAAGATTAACTTCTTTTGCCTTTTTTTCTCTGGCATAAAGTATGGTATCACCTTTTAGCAGTGCTTTTGAAAGTGCTTTGTTGGCAAGGTTTTCCGCCTCGTCAAAAGCTATATCTTTTGTTTCTATGTAGCCTGCGCTTATTGTGAAATCAAGAGTAAAAGAGTTTCTTATTTTTTCAAGAATTTTTTCTACATTTTCTCTGCTTGTTTCTCTGAACCACAAATATATTTTAAAATCAGTTGCATAACCGAGAATATCACAGGTTCTGACAACTTTTTTTATTATATTCATCAAATTTTGCGGAGATATTTTGCTTCTTATATTTATGTCCGGAGCTACAACCGCAAAAGTTCCCCAGTTTTTTTTGCTTTCTTCTTTTAGTATTGTATATGTGTAGTTTTCTGTGTATGCATAATTTTTTTTGTCTATTATTTTTAACTGCGAGAGAATATCTTTTTTGCTTTCGGATTCATAAAATTTTTCTCTTTTTTGAAGACACCAGATAACTCTGATAGTGTATTCCGAGTCTGTTGCATCAACAGGCAGAAAATCCGTCAGACCTTTTTCAAATGCACTGCACAAAGTGTTTTCGTCTATTTCTTCGTACAAAAGAAGAACGGAACATGTTGTGAGATCTTTTGTCTGTGTTGTTTTTTGTAAAAAATTTAAGAAATTTTCACAATCTTTTTGATTTTTTTTCAAATGATATATAACAAGAACAGGTTTTTTCTTTTTTACTGTTTCAAAACAATTTTCATACCCGCAAAAAACAGGAGAGTCTTCGCTTCTTAAGAGTACAATTTTTTTTTGTATCTTTAAAGCTGTTTTTTCATTTTCAGTGATTAGGATGATGGTGTTTTTCACAGGTTCTCCAAAATTTAAAACTTTAAAAATATTCTATATCAAAACACCGGTTGTTGTCATTAAATTTTAAGTAGGATGAGAAAATTCTTGTTTGGATAAAAAACAACCTAAAACTCTATTATTAAAAGATCTTTCGGGCTCTACCCTCAGGATGATGAAAGATTAAATAAACCACCATACTAACGTCATCCTGAGCAAAACGAAGGATCTTTAAATAATAGACTGTTTACTCAGGATGATTAAAAGTTGTCATCCTGAACTTGTTTCAGGATCTTACAAACTGTAAAACAACCGAAGAATCTAAAAACGGGGTTCGGGGCGGAGCCCTGATGTGACATTGATTAAACATTGTTGATTTTCAGTACAAATTTTGTCAGACCGAAACCCTGTTGAGCGGATGCAAAATTTGTGATGAAAATTTACTGTGTTTTTTGACCAGCGTCTTTTTCTTTCTTTTGTGATACTTTTCTTTCTTTTCGTCGCAAAAAAGAAAGAAAAGTATCTATGGAAATAAAGATTTATAACTTTATCTTCCACCCATTCTTTATCGTAAAGAACGGGTGGAGCCCAAGAAAACCCGACCTGCTGTTTCATTCATACAGAAAGTAACACAAACCGGTGCTCGGCAACTCGGCACGTAAAAATGGCTAAAGTACAAAGATTGAATTGTTTTAAATAATTTCCCGTGCCTCAGACAAACCTCGCTTGTTGTTGTTTGTGAAACTTTCTGTAATTCATTTCACAAAGGTCGGAATTTATTCAACAGAAACTGCATCCAAAGCCTTGTTTAAAGATCCTTCGGGTTTCACCCTCAGGATGACGAAAGAAACCCGTCATTCTGAGGGAATGGAATGACCGAAGAATCTGTTGGGCAAGGTGTCTTGGATTATTGACGTTCGGACGGAGTAACGTCCGTCCTCACATGGCTGTTCGCTCGTCTGTTAGACAGACTCGACTCCACAGCCGCACAAAATCCGCTATGCCCAGCCTACTCTCTGCAAAGCATTTCTGGCGCTTCAGAATGACAACCGCCCGTCATTCTGAGGGAATGAAATGACCGAAGAATCTAAAACAGGGTTTCCGATAAGTCAACCCAATCTTTGTTAAAATAATTAATTAGCTTTATTTTAAATTCTCTTTTTTTGCCTTTTAGATATTTTTCACGTTCAATTGCTGAAACAATACTATCAATTTGTTCAAAGTATACCAGTTTCGTCAAATTATACCTTTTACTAAATCC
>CALVEJ010000061.1 GCA_944326535.1 Candidatus Gastranaerophilales bacterium
GCAATGCAGAAACATTGTGAGTATATAAATCATTATCTTCTTGATCACGCTCAAAATTACGGCATTACAGAAGCAAAGGACTATCGTGTTGAAATAAAATTCAATACTGAAACACAAAAGTACAATTTGAATCTTCACTTGGAAAGAGAAACAGAACAGGTTCTTTTGACTTCTGTTTTGATTAAATCAAATGAGTTTCAAAGGGTTAAATCCGCATATCCCGGAATCAGAAGCTATTTGATTGAAGAAGAAAAAGTCCTTGTTCTTGATACAGGAACGGAAGAACTTCAGCTTACATCTTTTGCTGAACTTCAAAGAGTTGTTGAAGAGAGAGGCAAAAAGGGTCTTACACTCCAGAGATTTAAAGGTCTCGGTGAAATGATGCCTCAGCAGCTTTGGGAAACAACTATGGATCCGGCAACAAGAACACTATTGAAAGTGAATGTGGAAGATGCTATGTTGTGTGATCAGTTGTTTGACGTTTTGATGGGAGACAAGGTTGAACCAAGACGTGAATTTATTGAAACAAACGCTGTATTTGCACAAAATATAGATACGTAGTTTGGTTTGCTTATGAAAAGAGGCTGTTAAAAAACAGCCTCTTTTTAATTTTTGTAAAATTGCTGGCAAAAAAAATTTTGTTTGCATATTAATAACATATTGAAAAATCATTTAATAAAAAGAAAGGAATGAAGAAAATGATTTTACCTGTTTCATCAGCCGGATACGCTGCTAATAATAACCAAAATACATCTTTCAAGGGCGGAAGATTGAATGTTTTAACATATGCGTTGAATGGCAAAAAGAGAGTTAATACACAGTCATTGAGAGATTTTCTTAATATTACAAAAGAAGAAGTACAGGCAGAAGTTGCAAAAGGTATTAACAATCCTATTCCAAATGTAAACAATCCATTAAAAAGACATAAGGCAGGTTTTCTATTTAGACTTGCAAAAGAGTTTAGAAATGAAGTTTTTGGAAAAACAGGGGTTGATGTTTCAGCTAAAAGACAGCTTGTGTATGATATATATGATAAGGTAAAATATCCATCTGCGATAGAAAAAAGACTTGTATCTCAAAATAATTATTCCCTGGAACAACTCGATAAACTTTTTGATATGACAAATCAAAATCCGTATCTTTTAAAATTTTCTGAAAAATTGTCGGAATTGTATTCCAGAAAATTTTATGGATCAATGCCTTATGACTTATTGATGACTTTTCTGACAAATCCGGAAGCAAAGGGGCTTAATAAAAACTTTAATAAATTCTCAAAGCAAATTGAAAAAGCTATGAAAACATATTATGAGAACATTGGTAATATACAAAAATAGTTAACTTTTGTATAGAAAGTTCCTCTGACTGGCAAAGAAAATTTTTTATGAGTTTTAGGCTATTGTAAAGAAAAATTCAGGCATGACAGAGGGACTTTTTTTTTCTTTTTGTTCAGGCTAGAATAAATATCTCAGAGGAAATAAATAAAAAGTGAAAATCATAGGGCTGGTTGATACAACTCAATATGCTCACAAGCGAATGAAAGATCGAGGCTCAATGTATGTGGCTGATAGTTCGCTAAACTGGAGTAAACAAGATTTTTCACAATATAATAGTATTCAAAAACCCTTGAAAGAAGGCGTAAAAACGCAAATATCTTTCAAGGGTTTTGGTTTCGGCTTGGCAAAAAAAATGCTGAAACCTGTTGTAAAACCAATCCCAAGAAAACTTACTCAAAAGGTGTTTAATTCACTGGAGCGTATTAGCGATACCCAGTATGAGTATTACAAAAATGTCAGGAAAAATTATGTTGATTTTATAAAACTTCCTGATACTGAAACAAATGATGCAAAAGAACTTTTAAAAAGAAAAGCGGCTGCTGAATTTAGGAAAAAAAACGGGATAACGGATGAGATAGCCAAAAATATTTCAGAGGAAAATTTATATTATCTTCCTCAAAAAACAGTGTTGATGCGATTTTTTGCACAGGTTATAGCTCCTTTTAAGGCTTTGTATAACGGTATAAAAAAAATGGTGCTTCCCAAAAATTCTCAGACTGCAGAAATTCTTGAAATGCAGGAAAAAATACTGAAAGACTTTAACGGACTGCAGGGACTCATAAATTCTCATGAAATTTGGGAAAACGGATATCGTAAGATGAGCGGAAATCCAAAGTGGATGGCAAACAATGATTTTTTAATTCCCGATGCGGTTCTTGACGGAAAAATTCAAAGAAGACGTAACAAATTTGTTGACCCCAACAAAGGAAAATATTCTTCAACCTCTATGATGCTTGGGAACAGATTTATTTCCGGGGTAATATACTCTTATTTTCTCGGAACAGATGCTTATAATACAACAATGAGATACAGCAATAACAAACAAGAAGCATCTGCACAGAGAACTTCCCGTGTTGCTCAAGAGTTCTCCCGTATCGGTATGAATATGTATATTCAAAATCTCCTTTTTGGTACTTTTGAAGCTGCGGTGAACAGAAGTCTTTCAACGGCTATGCTTGTGTCCGGTTCTACGGTTGCATGTTCTGAAATATTGGGAAGAAAACTTGTCGGAAAGCCTATACTGCCGTCAGATAAACAAACGTTGGACAGAATGGAGCAGGAGATGAATGAGAAAAGCGGTATTCTTCCTGCGATAGGTCGTCTGTTAACAAACACAAAGAAAAAAACACCTCCTGTGTCTCTCAAAAACAGTAATGAAAATACAGTTAATTCTGTGATGTACGAAAAGGCGGCTCCGAACAGACAAACATTTGCTTCTTTCTCGGCAAAAGAGAAACAAAGTCATTCCTCTCAATCTTTTAAGGCTGCTTTTGTCCCTTCTTTTAAAGGCTATTACAAGGTTGACAATCTAGTTGATAAAGAAAAACTTTCAAGATTGATAAAAATTATTGAAAGTGCCGATTATAAAACAGCTAAAAAAATCAAAGAAACATTACAAAAATCAATTTCGGCTTCTGAAATGTTTAAAAACAAAGAATACAGTATTAAAACTTATGAAGAACTTTTATCCTCGCAGGAACTGACACAAATACCCGTCGGAACGAATAAAACATTTGTCGGCAGATTAACGACCAGTATATTGATTCCTGTTAAATTTGTGAAAAATCTTTCAATATCTTTGGCAAAAGGTGTAAAAAAACTTTTTTACTCTATGACAGGGAAAAAAATTGACAAATATGCACAGGAATTGGAAATGTTGAAAAACAGCAGTTTGGAAAAAGATAAATTAAAATATCAAAGTTTTCAAAAAATGTTGTCTGAAAGACTGGAAACACCAGCCTGGAAATTTTCAAAATTTTCGTCTGAAGAAAAAGAATACAGAATATTTAAAGAATTTTTGGATACGGCAAAAAAAAGCAATGAGGATATAGAAGGTACAAAAAATATTCTTTTGTGGCTTGATAAACAGCTTAAAAAGGAAAATATAAAAATACGTGAAGACGGAACTTTGGATCCAAAAGACATAGAAAAGGTGAAGAATATCCTTATGGATTCTGTTCTGCGTGCGGATAGTGCAAAACATGTTGAATATGACGGCAATACACTGGCTCAGACCAATATTAATCTTTCAAGAGCGATTACCACATTGTTTCTTATGACTGATGCTTACAACCTGACAATGCAGTATAGCAATGACAATAGAAAAGAAGCAAACAAAAGTGCGAAAAACAGGGCGGCTCAGGAAATTTCAAGAATCGGTGTTTCTGCGTATATTCTGGCTTTTGTCCACAATCTGCTCTCAAAACTCTGCAACTCGAGTCTTGCTGGTGCATTCACCCTTACTGCTATTACTTCCAGCATAAATGATTCTATTTCAAGAAAAGTTGTGGGGGTTCCGCTTAGTGCAAAATCACAGGAGGAATTGTTTGAAATTGACAGAGAAAATGCAAAGTCAAAAAGTCCGATTAAAAAAGCTCTGGCTTATTCAATAGGCAAAAAATCTGCACTTCCCCAGCAAGCAGGTGATAGTTCAAATTCAGCGGATATAGACTATTTTTCAAATGATTTCTTTATAATGCCTGAAATTAACTAATTGATATATTGTGATTGAAAGCATAAGAATATTAACATTTGTTTATATTTAATTTAGAATGAAGCAATGGATAACAATTCGAATTTTAAAGATCAAACCTTTCAACACTATACGGTAATGGCACATGAAGCTGTGGATGCACTTCAATGTGAATCGGGGAAAATCTATGTTGATGCAACATTGGGCGGCGGAGGTCACAGCGAACTGATATTGAAAAAAATTCAGCCTGACGGCAGGTTGATTGCGTTTGATGTAGATTCGGATGCGATAAAATATTCCTCGGAAAGACTAAAAAATTACAAAAACTTAACAATAGTTAAGGAGTCTTACTCCAATATTAAAAAAGTTTTACAAGATTTAGACATTCGGTCTATTACCGGAGGAATTGTTTTTGATCTCGGTGCATCTTATCATCAGCTGACAAAGCAGGAAAGAGGTTTCAGTTTTATGAAGGATGCTCCGCTTGATATGCGGTTCAATCAGGGTAGTGATTTTAGCGCATATGATGTTGTCAACGGCTACAGCGAAGATGAGTTGATAAGAATTATCAGCGAATATGGTGAAGAAAAATTTACAAAAAGAATTGTAAAAAATATTGTAAATTTCAGAAAGCTGAAAACCATTGAAACAACCGGCGAATTGGCTCAAATTATTATAAATGCCGTTCCCAGAACAAAAGAAAAAATTCATCCCGCAACCCGCACATTTCAAGCAATTCGGATAGAAGTTAATCACGAGTTACAAAACATTAAAAATACATTAAACGAAGTGCTTACTTTATTATCTGTTGGTGCTATAATTAGTGTAATAAGTTTTCACTCATTAGAAGACCGATTGGTGAAACAATGCTTTAAATATTATTCAGCAAAATGCCGATGCAAACCTACTGATCCTGTATGTCACTGCAAACCGCCGATGCTGGAGTTGATAAATAAAAAACCGATTATGGCGTCTGAAGAGGAAATAAGTGTAAACCCGCCTTCGAGATCTGCAAAATTGAGGGTAGCAAGAAAAATATCGTCATGGGAGAACTAAATTGACAAGACCTGTTAGAGATACGAGAATTAATCATCTGCAAAATTACAATTCTCAATATGGTGTTTCTTTAAATCGAAATTATCAGCAAAATCCGATAATCAACGGTTACTTCCCTACCCACAAAACTTATAAAGAAATGGCGATAGCCAGAGTTAACAGAACACTTTGTGCATTATTGATTTTATTTATTATGATTTCTGCGGTCAGCTATTATTTTGTAACTGCAAATGAAATTACTTTGAATAAATACAGAAAGCAAACGCTTGCTTTGAACGACGAAAATGTTGAGCTCCAGAATAAACTGGATTATCTAAAGTCTTACTACAACGTGGATAAGGCTATGCAAAAACAACATCTCTTGCAAAAAGCAGACAACGTTATTGAGGTTAAAGATTCTCCCGCAACTGCGCCTGTATCTCGTACTCCAATGCAAAAAGTTGCTCAGGCTTCTCAAAAACCCATGCAGTGGTCAATCGGGTTTTAAATTTTGGAGACTTAATGCCGAAGGATAAATACAAACAGGAGATATTATCACTCAATGCGGATATAGATGTTCAGGGAGACAGGTGGGAACTTTATTATCGCAGAGGGTACTTTTATTTCCTTTCTCAAGATGAAGAAAAAGCAAAAGATGACTACAAACATGCAGTTTCTCTCGGTCTTGATCCTTCTGAACTTCCTTACTATGCATTTTCCGGTTCAAATACTCTCAGGAGGGATTTCCTTTTACCTGAAAAGATACTGGTTGTTTTGATATTGATAGTTGTATTCATTGCTCTGTCTTTTCAGATTACGGACTTTGCCGTATGGGTGAAATCTTTATTTTAGATTTTTAATAATTAAATAAAAATTAATTTTTTCTGATTTTTGAAAAATACTCATTAAAATGAAAATATAGTTTTTAAGTGTTCATTTTAAGAGGTGTTTTATGATTGATTTTAATAAATTAACAAATCAGGCACAGGAGATTATTTTTTCTGCTCAGCAGCTGATGTCAAAATTTCAAAATACACAGCTTGAACCCGTTCATATTGTTATGGCAATGCTTGAAGCAAGAGAAGGTATTGCAAAGGATTATATGGAAGTCTTGAAACTTGACAGACCTCAGTTCAGAGATGCTGTTATGTCGGAATTAAATAACCTGCCGAGAGTTGAACAGCCGGTTAATACACAGCAATTGTATTTGTCGCAGGATACAATAAAACTTTTGGATCTCTCTCAAAATGAAGCGGAGGCGCTAAAAGATTCATATATCAGCATTGAACATATATTGCTGGCAATTACCGCTTTTGACGGCTCAAAAATAAAAGAACTTTTTGAACGTTTTGGTGTTAACAGAAACAAAATTCTAAATGAAATGAAAAAAATAAGAGGACAAAATAAAGTGGATTCCAAAGATTCTGAAGAAAAATTTAAAGCACTTGAAAAGTATTCTCAAAACCTTACGGATTTGGCAAAAAGAGGTAAGCTTGATCCGGTAATAGGTCGTGACGAAGAGGTCAGACGGGTAATTCAGGTTTTAAACAGAAGAACAAAAAACAATCCGGTTTTGATTGGTGAACCGGGTGTCGGTAAAACAGCTATAGTAGAAGGACTTGCCCAAAGAATTATCAGGGGGGATGTACCGGAAAGTCTTAAAAATACCCAGCTTATTGCTCTTGATATGGGGGCGCTTGTTGCGGGGGCAAAATTCAGAGGCGAGTTTGAAGAAAGATTGAAAGCCGTGCTGAAAGAAGTAGAAGCCTCAGACGGCGAAATTATTCTTTTTATAGATGAGCTTCATACCGTAGTCGGCGCAGGTGCTACAGAGGGATCAATGGATGCTGGCAATTTGCTTAAACCAATGCTTGCAAGAGGTGTCCTGAGAACAGTAGGTGCAACAACTATTAATGAGTACAGAAAATATATAGAAAAAGATGCTGCTCTTGAAAGAAGATTTCAGCCCGTTATGGTTGATGAGCCGTCTGTAGAAGATACAATAAGTATCTTAAGAGGCTTGAAAGAACGATATGAGGTTCACCATGGAATAAGAATTAAAGACTCTGCTCTTGTTGCGGCTGCAAAACTTTCTGATAGATATATCACTGACAGATTTTTGCCTGACAAGGCAATAGACCTTATTGATGAAGCTGCTTCGGCTTTGAGAATTGATATTGATTCTATGCCGGAGGAGATAGATTCTCTCGTGAGACAAAAAATGCAGCTTGAAATCGAACGAAAAGCGCTGGAAAAAGAAGATCAAACAGAAGACAATATACAAAAAATCAACGGCTTGAACAAAACAATAAATGAGCTTGACGAAAAACTCACAAAGCTTAAAACTCAGTGGGAAATGGAAAAAAGTTCTATTATGGGCGAAGCTCAAATCAAAGAAGAAATTGAAAAAACAAAAGCTCAAATAGAAATTGCCGAACGTGATGCAGATCTGGAAAGAGCTGCTGAACTTAAATACGGCAAGTTGATAGAGCTGCAAAAACAGCTTGAAGAAGTTCAAAAACACGGCGGAGAAAAACATAAAAATCAGCTTCTTAAGGAAGAAGTAGATGAAGATGATATTGCTGAAGTCGTAAGCAAATGGACAGGAATTGAAGTTTCAAGACTTGTTGAAAGTGAAATGCAAAAGCTTTTGCGAATGGAAGATTTTCTTCATAAACGTGTAATCGGTCAGGATGAGGCTGTCAATGTTGTCTCTGATGCAATCAGGCGTGCCCGTTCGGGATTGAAGGACCCGAAAAGACCTATCGGTTCATTTATCTTCCTCGGTCCTACAGGTGTGGGCAAAACGGAACTTGCTAAGTCGCTGGCAGAATTTTTATTCAATGATGAAGATGCTTTGATAAGAATCGATATGTCGGAATATATGGAAAAACATTCGGTTGCCAGACTCGTTGGTGCTCCTCCGGGCTATGTCGGTTATGATGAAGGCGGACAATTGACTGAAGCTGTCAGAAGAAAACCTTATTCAGTCGTTCTTTTTGATGAGATTGAAAAGGCGCATCCGGATGTATTTAACATAATGCTGCAGCTTCTGGATGACGGTCGTTTAACGGATTCAAAGGGCAGAACTGTTGATTTCAAAAATACATTGATTATTATGACAAGTAATATCGGAAGCTCAATAATACTTGAGAATACTTTGAATTCAATGCTGTCTGAAAAAGACTTTGAACAAACAAAAGAGCAGGTTATGGACTTGATGAAAGAACATTTCAAACCTGAATTTTTGAACAGAGTTGACGATATAGTATTCTTTAGGGCTTTGACATTGCAGCAGCTTCAATCAATAGTAGATATCTATTTTGCAGGTTTGAAAAAACTTTTTGCTGATAGAGAAATGAAACTTGAAATAACCGATGATGCAAAAGAATTGCTTGCAACTCAAGGATTTAACCCTGTTTACGGCGCAAGACCGTTGAAACGGACAATAAGGCAGCTTGTTGAAAATCCTCTCGCAAAGAAAATACTTGCTCAGGAATACAAAGAAGGGGATACTATCACGGTTGATGCTGACGGAGATGAAATAATATTTAAGTAAATATAATATTTATTTCTAAAAAGGCATGCTAAAAAAGGCATGCCTTTTTTGTGTAAAAAACTATAATCGCTTGTCTTGTATGCCTTCTTGACCATGCCAAAAAATTTTTTGTGTGAAAAACGGCATGCCCGAAAATTTTTATTAGTGTGTTAAAAACCTTTAATGACAATTGTTTACAGGTTTTTTTGTTTTAGGCAATTTCTTTAAATCAGATGTTTTTAATAATATATAAGAGTATTCAGTTAGAAGGAAAGGTAGGTATTATGGCAGTTTACGGAATTAGCAACCCAGCATCTACTACAAGCGTAGTTCCTGTTCAGGCTCAAGAAACTACTCAACCGATTGCCTCAGCTCCCGTCGGTATGCTGCAGCCGGAACCTTATGTAGAACCGCAAAAACGTAAGTTTCCGACGGATATAGTTTTGTCGCTTGCCACTTTGGGTGTTCTGACATACGGAATTATCCGCCACCAGAATATGAAGCCGGTTGTTCAAAAGCTTGAAAGGGCAACAAAAGATGGCGGAAAATTGACAACTGAGCTGATAAGCAAAAAAGGTGAAAAAGGAAATGTTCTTTTAAAATCCGTCAAAACACATTTTGATAAAAACGGACACAAAAATGCTGAAATTATACACGATTTTCAAAAGCATGAAAGATATACCGTTTTTTATGACAAAGACGGAAATGTTACAAAAAATGTTGTCGGAAGGATGACTATTCCTACAAAAGGCGCAAAAAGCAGACTTGACCAGAGTCTTGTGAATGTTTATACAAGAAAAGGCAACACTATCACGACAACAACAAAAATGTACGACTATTCAGGTAAAAGACCTGTTGAAATGTACAAAAGAGCTGAAACGACGACTATTCCGGCTGCCTCTTCTGCAACAAACAATGCTGCGGCTCAGACTGTTGCCGAAAATGCTTAATACTAACTAACTCCTTTTCCTTTAAACTCTTAGCGGAACATCTTGTTCCGCTATTTTTTATAGCACTTTATCGAGCATTAGCCTCAAATCTTTTTCATTTAGACAAATTGTTGCTTCTTTTTTTACACAATCTTTTGCGCAAAAAGCAATTCTGGTATCCGCATATCTAAACATACTCAGGTCGTTGGCACCATCGCCTATTGTTACAGTGTTTTTAGGGGTAATATTAAGAAGAGCCTGCAGTTTTTTCAGCATTTGTCCTTTGCTGTCGGAGAACATCATCTCCCCTCCGACCTGTCCTGTTAAAAGACCGTTTTTTACATGCAAAATGTTTGAAAAATCAGCATTGTATCCCAGTACGCTTTTGGCGTATTCCGTTGCATTTTTAAAACCGCCGGAAAAACAAACAACAACAAAATTATGTTTTTTTAGTTCTGTTATTGTTTCTTTGGCACCTATCATGTAAGGCAGATTTTGGCATATTTCATCCACTTTTTTTTCTTGCAGTCCCTTTAGAAGAGAAACCCTGTATGTAAGACTGTCAAAAAAGTCCAGCTCACCAGCCATTGCCCTATGTGTAATTTCTGCAACTTCCGCTTGCAGCCCAACCTCTCTTGCAATGATTTCAATTGTTTCTCCATCCATAAGCGTGGAGTCAAAATCAAAAACAGCAAGTTTGTTTTCCATAAAAGAGGATCCTTAATTTTTTCCTGTTGAACCGAATCCGCCTGTACCACGTTGTGTATCGGATAGTTCCGTTACTACGCTGATATTTGCTTTTGTCACCGGAGCAACAATCATTTGAGCAATTCTGTCACCCGTGTTTATTGTGAACTCTTCATTAGAGAGATTGATTGCCGGTACACAGAGCTCTCCTCTGTAGTCTTCATCAATTGTGCCAACGCAGTTTACAAGAGTAATTCCGTGCTTGATAGACATGCCTGATCTTGGTCTGACCTGTGCTTCATATCCGTGAGGAAGTTCCATCTTGAACCCTGTCGGAATTAATTTTCTTTCAAGCGGTTTTAGCGTAATAGGTTCTTTTAAACATGCACACAAATCCATTCCTGCCGCACCTTCTGTCTGGTATTGAGGAATTTGTGCATTTTCATCGATTTTTTGTATTTTTAATTCTATTCTTTCCATTCCTTAATTATATTGTAAGAAAATATTTTGACAATTTCGAAAATTATTTTGCTAAATATTCTTTAAATTTTTTTATATTTAGTTCTTATATTTTTTGAGTTATTCTTGTCACGAATTTTTTTCGGACAGACTTTCTTCATGCTATAATATCGATTGAAATGAATGGAATAACTTATCAAGACGTCGTCTCTCAGATAAAAGACAAATTAGACATTGTTG
>CALVEJ010000062.1 GCA_944326535.1 Candidatus Gastranaerophilales bacterium
CAGTTTGATGTAATGCAAATCATGGATATGATTCCTCACAGATATCCGTTTTTGCTTGTAGACAGAATTACGGAATGTGTGCCCGGCAAATATTCAAAAGGATACAAAAATCTAACATTCAATGAGCCGTTTTTCCAGGGACATTTTCCCGGAAACCCGATTATGCCCGGAGTATTGCAAGCAGAAGCAATGGCTCAGCTGGGAGCCGGTATTTTAATGACAATGCCGGAATATAAAGGTAAACTTGTTGTATATGCCGGAATTGACAACTGTAGATTCAAAAGAATTGTTCGTCCTGGCGACAGACTTGATATGGAAGTTGAACTTGTAAAAATAAAAGGACCGATAATCAAGTCTCACGGAAAAGCAACTGTTGACGGCAAAATTGCTGCTGAACTTGATATGACATTTTCTGTTGTATAGATTGGAGAAAAAATGATTGATAATCGTGCAATAATAGCTGATGATGCACAAATAGGCGAAAATGTTACTATAGGTGCCAATGCAATAATAGGAAACGGTGTAAAAATAGGGAATAATGTTACAATTATGCCTAATGCATATCTGGAATATTGTGAAATTGGAGACGGAACATTAATTTCTCCTTTTGCCAGTATCGGAACAGCACCGCAGGATCTGGGATACAAAAATGAACCGACAAAATCAATTATCGGGAAAAATTGTATAATTAAAGAATATGCAACGGTTAACAGAGCTGCAACAGATGGAGATGCAACAATAGTCGGCGACAACTGTATGCTTATGACATCAACACACGTTGCTCACAATTGTGTACTTGAAGATCAAGTTATTATGGCGAACCTTGCTACACTCGGAGGACATTGCCATGTCGGAAGAGGAGCTTTTCTCGGCGGTATGAGCGTATTCCACCAGAATGTACGTATAGGAGAAATGTGTATAATCAGCGGATTTTCGGCTGCAAGAATGGATTGTCTGCCATATGTAAAAGGGGAAGGAAGACCGCCTATTCCTCACGGAATAAATGCTATAGGTCTCAAGAGAAAAGGTGTTTCTGCTGAATCCAGAGAACATT
Source organism: Candidatus Gastranaerophilales bacterium (assembly GCA_944326535.1). Taxonomy (GTDB): domain Bacteria; phylum Cyanobacteriota; class Vampirovibrionia; order Gastranaerophilales; family Gastranaerophilaceae; genus Limenecus. Next base: position 1,055 of record CALVEJ010000062.1, read on the forward strand.
TAAAAGAAGCCCTAAAGATTTTAAAATCTGAAAAGTATCTCATATCCAAAGCCTGTGACGTAATTGAACAAGAAGTTCCTCAGGATGAATATGTTAAAAAATTCGTTCAATTCATCAGAGAGTCAAAAAGAGGTATTACGCTCAGAAAAGCGGAAAATACAATGTGTTAAGATACAATTGAATTATATAAAAACAAAAGCAGCTATAAATATAGCTGCTTTTGTAATTTACGAATGCTGAAAAAAATATTATAATAACGCTTGGTAATAAACAGAGGATAAATTATATGAATACATTATGGGAAAAATATGCAAATGTGCTGGTTGACTATTCAACAAAAGTAAAAAAAGGAGATCTTGTAATAATCAGAGCAACCAGCCCGCAAGCGCAGCCGCTGGTAAAAGAAATATATAAACAGGTTTTGCAAAGAGGTGCAAATCCTGTTGTAAGAACAATGATGGAAGGCTTATCTGAAATATATGTCAAATATGCGAATGAAGAGCAGCTTTCTTACATTGACCCTATGTCAGAAATAGAATATGAAAAAGCAGATGTACTTATTTCTATCGGTGCACCGACAAACACAAAAGCTATGGCAAAAGCTGATTCTAAAAAAATGGCACAACGCTCGGCTGCCACAAGAGAGCTTTCTAACAAAATGCTCAAACGTTCAGCAGAAGGTTCATTAAAATGGGTTATTGCTGATTTTCCAACAAATGCTCTTGCACAGGAAGCAAAAATGTCATTGGATGATTATACAGAATTTTTGATAAATGCTTGTTATTTAGACCTTGATGATCCTGTCTCAAAATGGAAAGAAATCGACAAAGAACAGCAAAGAATTGCAGATTACTTAAATAAAACTTCAAAATTACATATTATCGGCGAAGAAACCGATATAACGTTCAATACAGAGGGAAGAAAATGGCTAAACTGCTCCGGACAATGTAATTTCCCTGATGGAGAGATATACACTTCACCTGTAGAAGATAGTGCAAACGGAACAATATATTTTGATTTTCCGCAAATTTACAGAGGTAATGAAGCTCAAAAAGTCCGCCTCAAACTGGAAAACGGAAAAGTTATTGAAGCACATGCAGAAAAAGGAGAAGAATACTTCCTTAATATGATCAATATGGATGAAGGCTCAAGGTTTGTAGGCGAAATTGCAATAGGAACAAACAGCAGAATTCAGGATATTACAGGGAACATACTCTTTGACGAAAAAATCGGAGGAGCAATTCATATGGCACTCGGTGCTTCTTACCCTGAAGCTGGGGGAAAGAATGTTTCGGGTCTGCACTGGGATTTAATTAAAAACATGAAAAACGGTTCGGAAATATATGCGGACGATGTTTTGATATACAAAGACGGCAAATTTGTTATATAGATAGTGCGACTTAATACTTTTTTAGATTCTTCGGCTAAAGCCTCCGAATGACGAAGAAATGGAATTATTGGTTGGGCAAGTATGCCCAACCTACTTGTTCCCTGGGGTGTACCCGCCCGGAAATCCGCTCAGGATGACGACAGAAATTATTTGTTGGGCAGGTATGCCCAACCTACTCTCTCAGGATCTTACAAACTATGAACAACACATCAATCCGGTAAGATTATGAACACACCATATATTTACGCAAAGCACTCCGGACACTTCAGAATGACGTCTGCAAAAAGACCGCCTGATTTCTAAATCCTCCATGCGAAAAACATTAATTACAGGAAAAGAGTTAAATTTTAGTATTTATTTTTATAGTGTTAAAATTAAATTAAAATAAATACGCAACAGGAAAAACAACTATGACCTCAAAAGAAGAATGGATTGAAAAAGATTTAAAATACGTATGGCACCCTGATACACAACAAAAGCAGTATGAAGGCAATAATTACAAACCAACGATTATAGAAAAAGGCGATGGTATATATGTTTATGATATAGACGGAAACAAATATATTGATGCTGTATCTTCCTGGTGGGTCAACACTCTGGGACATTCTGTAAAAAGACTAAATAACGCTCTATTAACACAGGCAGAAAAGATAGAGCATATTTTGCTCGCCGACTTTACTCATAAGCCGGCAATAGAACTTGCGGAAAAGCTGGTAAATATTGCAGGCAGTCCGTTTACAAAAGTGTTTTACTCTGATGACGGTTCTACAGCGGTAGAAGTTGCGTTAAAAATGGCATACCAATACTGGTATCAGAAAGGCAAGCCGGAAAAAAAATTCTTTGTATCAATGACAGAATCGTACCATGGCGACACTCTGGGATCTGTTTCTGTCGGGGGAATCGACATTTACAAAAAAATATTTAACCCGCTTGTTTTTGAAACATTAAAGGTATGCGCACCATACTGCTACAGATGTCCCAAAAACTGCAAACAAGGTAAATGTAATATTGATTGCTTCGAAGAAGTAGAAAAATTGTTTGAAGCCCGCCACAGCGAAATAGCGGCAATGATAGTTGAACCGCTTGTTCAAGGTGCAGCCGGTATGAGAATGTATCCTGCCGAATATTTAAAAAAACTCAGAACACTGTGCGACAAATATGATATTCTGCTGATTGACGACGAAGTGGCAATGGCATTCGGCAGAACAGGAAAATATTTTGCATTCGAACATGCCGGAATAAAACCAGATATTTTCTGTGTAGCAAAAGGCATAACAGCCGGATATATACCGCTGGCAGCAACTATAACTACTGATAAAATATACAATGCTTTTTATGATGACTTTTCTACTCTGAAAACCTTCTACCACGGACACAGCTTTACGGGAAATCCTCTTGCCTGTGCAGTTGCAGTCGAAAACCTGAACATTATGAAGGAAGAAAAGATAATTGAAAACCTTCAACACAAAATAGAATATTTTAAAAACAGACTGAAAATTTTTGAATCGCTCAAGCATGCCGGAGATATACGCCATATAGGTATGATTGGCGCTATAGAAATGGTTAAAGACAAAACAACAAAAGAGCCGTATGCTTTTGAAGACAGAATGGGGCACAAAGTCTTTTTAGAAGCAATGAAAAGAGGCGCTATCTTAAGACCAATAGGGAATGTAATATATTTTATGCCTCCGCTGATAATAACAGAGGCACAAATAGACGATTTATTAAAAATTGCTTTTGATTCAATAAAAACAGTAACCGAAAATAATTAGTACAAAGCAATAATATCTGCTATTGCTTTTTGCGCTGTTTCCATAATTTCATACAGCTGTGTTTTTTCATAAGGATTACCCTCGGCAGTTGTTTGAAATTCAATTATTTTCCCGCTTTTTGTCATAACGACATTTGAATCAACCTGAGCATGGGAGTCTTCAGAATAATCCAAATCCAATTTAACTTCTCCGTCAATAATACCGACAGAAACTGCGGCAATGGGCTCAAGGATGGGATTTTCTTTTAGCAAACCTTGCTCAATCAGTCTGTTTACAGCCTGTTCCAACGCCAAGTAGCCGCCGCATATACTTGCACATCTGGTTCCGCCGTCAGCTTGAATTACATCGGCATCAATAGTTATTGTCAAACCCGTCATCTTTTCAAGATTAACACAAGACCTGAGGCTTCTGCCGATAAGTCGCTGGATTTCCTGAGTTCTGCCCGACAGTTTTGTTCTTTCTCTCTGACATCTTGTGTGAGTAGAAGTAGGAAGAAGTGAATATTCTGCTGTTACCCAGCCTCTCGGGTCATCTTTTTCCATCCATTTGGGAGCTTTTTCATCAACAGATGCGGTTACAATAACCTTTGTATCTCCAAATTCAACAAGTATAGAGCTCAACGCATGTTTTGTATAGTCTCTGGTAAATTTTATATCTCTCAATTCATTATTTTTTCTGTTATTTAATCGCTCTGACATGTTTTTTCTCCCATTTTTTCTTTATTTGTGGTAACTTTATCTTAGCAAATATTAAAATTGTGGGATAGATTATGACAAAATATTACTTAACAACAGCTATTGATTATGTAAACGGTGCACCTCATATCGGTCACGCTTATGAAAAAATACAGACAGATGTACTTGCAAGACATTATCGTCAAAGATATGATGATGTCTTCTTCCTGACAGGAACAGATGAACACGGAATAAAAATACAAAAAACATCAGCAGCTATGGGAATAACACCAAAAGAACTCTGTGATGCAAATGCAAACAAGTTCAAAGAATGCTGGGCTGGTTTGGATATTTCTTACAACAAATTTATAAGAACAACGGATAAAGATCACGAAGCAATAATACAAAAAATATTTAAAAAACTTCAAGACAACGGTGATATATACAAGCACTCATACACCGGACTTTATTGCACAGGCTGTGAGTCATTTCTCAGCCCCCGTGATCTGACAGAAGACGGACTCTGTCCTGACCACCTCAAAAAGCCTGAAGAAGTAAAAGAAGAAAACTACTTTTTCAAGCTGTCAAAATATAAGGACAGACTGATTGAACATATCAAAAACAACCCTGATTTTATTCAACCTGCATTCAGAGCAAATGAAGTACTAAATCAACTTGAACACATTGAAGATATTTCGGTCTCCCGTTCCAAAGATTCAGTGAGCTGGGGTGTACCGGTTCTCGGTGATGATACACAAACAATATATGTATGGATTGATGCACTTTCAAACTACATCACAGCACTTGGCTATGATCCGGAAAATCCTTCAGAAAACTTCAAAAAATACTGGCCTGCAGATGTTCAGGTAATAGGAAAAGATATTTTGAAATTCCATACAATTTACTGGCCGGCATTTTTAATGGCACTGGATATTCCTCTTCCAAAAACAGTACTTGCTCATGGGTGGATTACAATAGACCAGACCAAAATGAGTAAATCAATCGGTAATGTCATTGCACCAAAAGATGTAATGGAAACATTCAATCTGGAACATCCTGACGCTTTCAGATACTTTATGATGGTCACTGCACCTACCGGACGTGACGGAAATTACTCTGATATGGAATTCAAAGAAAGAGTAAATGCCGATCTTGCAAATAATATTGGAAATCTCTTAAACAGAACTCTCAATATGCTTGTAAAATATTTTGACGGAGAAATAAAGAGTGATTTCATCACCGCATCTGACAACGAAATAGCAAAAGAAGCACAAAAAACAGTTGAATCCGTAAAATCCAGATTTGACAAATTTGAAGTTGCAGAAGCGGCTCAGGAGATTGTAAACTTTGCAAATGTTGTTAACAAATATGTGAACGACACGGCACCCTGGAGTCTTGCAAAAGAGGAAAAAATAACCGAGTGTGCGCAGGTTCTTTATAATGTTCTGGAGTCAATGCGCTTTATAGGTGCCATTCTTGCTCCATACTGCCCGAATATTTGTCAGGACATATATGAGCAGCTTAACAGAGAGGAAAAGGCTGTTGATGTAAAACTGGATAATCTCAGATGGGGAGAAATTCCAGCAGGAAAACTTACGGAAAAAGAGAAGATAAAACCGGTATTTCTGAGACTGGATTCAGAAATTGCGGGCGCAGCAAAGAAAGTATAAAAGAAGCAGAGCAAATGCTCTGCTTTTTAGCTAATATTTGTGATAAAATACCATACTATGATAGATGTAGAGCAAAAACAAAAACTTGAAGAGCTTTCTTTGAAAGTTAACAAAGCCAGAGAATGCCTTGATCCGGACAAGATCAAAGTAAAAATTCTTGCGCTTGATGAGCAGCTGCAATCGGAAGATATCTGGAAAGACACACAAAAAGCAGCAAAGATTTCTCAAGAAGTAACAGAATATAAAAATTCTCTTTCACAGTTATCAAAATGGGAAAGAGCCATTGATGACACAAAAGTATTAATGGAGCTATACAACGAGTCAGAGGACGAATCTCTCTGGGAAGAGATGCAAAACAATCTCGAAATGCTCGAAAAAGAGTTAAACAAATGGGAAATTGAAAAAACACTTTCCGGTGAATACGACACATATGATGCCATTTTGACTGTCAACGCAGGAGCAGGAGGAACAGATGCTCAGGATTGGGCTCAAATGCTTCTTCGTATGTATACAAGATGGGCAGAATCAAAAGGCTGGCATGTGGAAATGCTTGACAAATCGGACGGTGACGAAGCCGGCATCAAATCAGCAACAATCAAAATCTCAGGCAAATATGCATTCGGACTCGCAAAAGCAGAAAGAGGAGTGCACAGACTGGTCAGAATTTCTCCTTTCAATGCTAACGGAAAAAGACAAACAAGTTTTGCCAGCATAGAAGTTTGTCCGGTAATTGAAGACTTTGAAAAAGCAATAACAATTCCGGCAGATGATATAGTAGTTGAAACAATGCGTTCCGGAGGCGCAGGCGGTCAAAACGTGAATAAAGTCGAAACTGCAGTAAGAATTCTGCACAAACCTACCGGAATAGTTGTAAAGTGCCAGCAGCAGCGTTCACAGTTGCAAAACAAAGAAACAGCAATGCAAATGCTGGCAGCAAAACTGCTTGCAATAAAACAAGCAGAATATGACAAAAAATTAGCAGAGCTTAAAGGTGAAACTTTTGATATCAATTTTGGCTCTCAAATAAGATCATACGTTTTTCACCCTTACAAAATGGTAAAAGACCACAGGACGGGATATGAAGTCGGCAATGTTGATGCGGTAATGGACGGAGAGCTTGACGGCTTTGTTGATGCATATTTAAAACAAAATATTGAATAACCGGACTTAATGCTCTACATCAAATTTACTAATTTTTTTGAAAACGCTTTATTTGTAAAACTTTTATAATATAATTGTACAGTAAAACTAATAGTCGGGTAAAACCGTATATGTCGTCACTAATGAGTATAATAAGGATATAAAGAGATGAAAACAACAGTTGAAAAATTAGAAAACAATATGGTTAAAGTTGATATTGAAATTGATGCCGAAACTGCAGAAAAAGAATACACAAAAGCATGCAAAAGATTGGCACAGAGAGTAAATATACCAGGTTTTAGAAAAGGTAAAGCCCCGAGAGTAATTTTGGAAAAAAATATCGGTGCTGAATCCATAAAAAGAGATGTTCTTGATTCTGTATTGCCAAATGCATTTGCTCAGGCTATTTCAGAAAACAATCTTAACATTATCACGGAACCTTATCTTGAATCATACAATTTTGAACTCGGAAAACCGATTACTGTTGTTGCAAAAATGGAGCTGAAACCCGAGGTAAAATTTGAACAGTACAAAGACATGGAAATTGAAGTAGAAGAATACAAAACAGCTCCGGATGCAATGGAAAAAGAGCTGAATGAACTTGCAGAAAAGTTTACTACTCTCGAAAAAGCTGAAGACAGAGAATCAACAAACAAAGACGTTGTTCTTATGGACTTTGAAGGTTCTGTTGACGGAAAACTTATCGAAGGCGGTGCTGCAAAGAATTATCTTCTTGATTTGGAACACAGCAATTTTATTCCAGGATTTGCGGAACAGCTTGTAGGACACAAAACAGGTGAAGAGTTCACAATAGATGTAACTTTCCCTGAAAACTACCATGAAGAAAACCTTAAAGGTAAACCTGCTCAATTCAAAATCACATTGAGAGAAATTAAAACAAAGATAAAACCTGAAATTAACGACGAACTCGCTAAAAAAGTCGGCAAGTTTAAAAATCTCGATGAACTTAAAGCTGATATCCAGAAGTATCTTGACAATACAGCAAAAATTGAAAATGACAAAAGAAGCGCAAACAAAGTATTTGATGCGATTCTTTCAAAAATGTCAGTTGATATACAAGACACAATGATTGAAAGAGAAAAACAGGCACTTATCTCTGATTTTAAACAGAAAGTTGCTCAGTCAGGCGTAACATGGGAAGATGTTTTAAAACAGGATGGTGCGGAAAAAATTGATAAAGAATTGAGAGAAGAAGCAACAAATAGAATCAAAAACTCTTTAATGATGTCAGAAATTGCAAAACTTGAAAACATTCAAGTAACAGCACAGGACCTTGAACAAAAAATAGGTGAAATGGCATCACTTTATCAAACTGACAAAGATACTATATTCAGAGAAATCAGAAAAAATACAGCACTGATACAATCTCTGTCTCAACAGGCTTTGAGTCAAAAGGTAACAAAATTCCTTATTGACAACAACAAAATAAAATTCGTTGCAGAAGCAAAAAAGTAGATTATAATATTAGTAAATAAGAGATAAAATTAAGAGATTGAAAGGGTTATTTATGAGCTTTGTACCAACAGTAGTAGAACAATCCAGCCGTGGTGAACGTGCATTTGACATATTCTCAAGATTGTTGAGAGAAAGAATTATCTTTTTGGGCACACCGATAGATGACATGGTTGCAAACCTTGTTGTTGCACAGATGTTGCTTTTGGATTCTGAAAATCCCGAAAAAGATATCATGCTCTATATCAATTCACCCGGAGGCAGTGTAACTGCAGGATTTGCTATTTACGATACTATGCAGCACATCAGAGCGGATGTCTCTACTATATGTCTCGGTCAGGCAGCATCAATGGGTGCGTTCCTTTTGTCTTCAGGTACTAAAGGCAAAAGACTTGCGCTTCCTCATTCAAGAGTATTGATTCACCAGCCTTTAGGCGGTGCACAGGGTCAGGCAACCGATATCGAAATTCAAGCTGCTGAAATCCTGAGAATCAAAAAAGCTTTGAATGAAATCCTTGCTTCCAACACAGGACAATCAATCAAAAAAATCGAAAAAGATACAGACAGAGACTATATCATGACTCCGGAAGAAGCTCTTGAGTACGGAATGATTGACAAAGTTATTTCAATGGATAAACATCCGAAAGCTGAATAAAAACACTCAGCAGAAATAGGAGAAATGTAATGGTTAAACATGATGACAGCCGTTTAAAATGTTCATTTTGCGGAAAAACGCAGGATCAGGTAAAAAAACTGATTGCAGGTCCTGAGGTATACATCTGCGATGAATGTGTTGAGCTGTGTAATGAAATATTAGATGAAGAATTCTTTGAAAGCAAAGATAAGGGTGAAAAAGAAGAACCTAAAGAAGCTGATATTTCATCAGTTCCAAAACCGCATGAAATTAAAGCATATCTTGACGAACACATTGTCGGACAAGATGATGCAAAAAAAGTCTTGTCGGTTGCTGTATACAATCATTACAAAAGAATTGCACACAATTCAAAAGAAAAAGATTCCACAGGAATTGAAATCCAAAAAAGCAACATTTTGCTTGTTGGTCCGACCGGTTCAGGTAAGACTCTTTTGGCGCAAACACTTGCAAAAATGCTTGATGTTCCGTTTGCCGTCGCAGATGCAACAACCTTAACAGAAGCCGGCTATGTCGGTGATGATGTTGAAAATATTTTGTTAAGACTATATCAAAATGCTGAGTTTGATGCTCAAAAAGCTGAACGTGGCATTATTTATATCGATGAGATAGACAAGATTGCCAGAAAATCCGAAAATCCGAGCATCACAAGAGATGTTTCAGGAGAAGGCGTACAGCAGGCTCTTTTGAAAATGATTGAAGGTACTGTTGCGAACGTGCCTCCTCAAGGCGGAAGAAAACACCCTCATCAGGAATTTATTCAGATAGATACAAAGAATATTCTGTTTATTGTAGGCGGTGCATTTGTCGGACTGGATAAAATAGTTGAACGAAGAGCAGGCGAGGGCACATCTCTCGGATTTGGAGCAAAAGCTCCTGCAACCGCTGCGGAAAAAGAAATTGCGGCACAAAAAATGCTCAAAAAATTACAGCCTGAAGATTTGCTCAAATTTGGCTTAATTCCTGAGTTTATCGGTCGTGTTCCTATATATGCCGTACTCGATCAGCTTGATGAAGCTACTCTTAAAATGATTTT
>CALVEJ010000063.1 GCA_944326535.1 Candidatus Gastranaerophilales bacterium
GTACACCTCGTTCCTCCGAAGATGGATGAAAACTTCCAGAAACTCTTCCAGTGGGTTAACGAAGTTAAACAACTCGGTGTTCGTGCTAACGCAGATACACCGGCAGACGTTGCAAAAGCTCTGGAATTCGGTGCTGAAGGCGTAGGTCTTTGCAGAACAGAACACATGTTCATGGCTCCGGAAAGACTTCCTTGGGTACAAAAAATGATTATTGCTGAAAACGTTGAACAAAGAAAAGAAGCATTGAGCCATCTGCTGCCTATGCAGTATCAAGACTTCTATGCAATGTTCAAAGCAATGGGTGACAAACCTATGACTATCAGACTTCTTGACCCGCCACTTCATGAATTCCTTCCTTCAAAAGAAGAACTCATTGCAACTGTTGCAAGAAAGAAAGCTCTCAACGAAGACTGCAAAAAAGACGAAGAAATGCTTCACCTCGTTGAATCTATGTCAGAATTGAACCCGATGATGGGCTTAAGAGGCTGCCGTCTCGGTTTGACATTCCCTGAAATCAACGAAATGCAGGCAAGAGCTATCTTCTCTGCAGCTTGCGACTTGAAAAAAGAAGGTCTTAACGTAAAACCTGAAGTTATGATTCCGCTTGTTGGTCACGTTAACGAACTTAAAGAAGCAAGAGCAGTTGTAGAAAAAGTTGCTAAAGAAGTTATGGAAGAAAAAGGCGTTACTGTTGAATACAAAATCGGTACAATGATTGAAATTCCTCGTGCCGCTTTGACAGCAGACAAAATTGCTGAATACGCTGAATTCTTCTCATTCGGAACAAACGACTTGACTCAGATGACATTCGGTTACTCAAGAGACGATGCGGAAGGTAAATTCCTCAACAAATATGTTGATAACAAAATCCTTCCTGCTAACCCGTTCTCTACTCTGGATCAAGAAGGCGTCGGTCAGTTGATGCAGATTGCTTTAGAAAAAGCTCTTCCTGTCAGACCTGACCTCAAACGAGGTATCTGCGGCGAACACGGCGGCGATCCTGCTTCTGTTAAATTCTGCCACAGAATCGGCTTGAACTATGTTTCTTGCTCACCGTTCAGAGTTCCGCAGGCTAGACTTGCTGCAGCTCAGGCAGTAATTGAAGAAAAACAGGCTAAAGAAGCTTGTTCTTGCTAGTAAGCCTTGAAGCATAGAGATAAAAGACCCTGTGAGTGATCACAGGGTCTTTTGTTTGTTAATATCAGTTTTTTAATTATCTGATTTTTATATTTCTTGCAATATCTCTTTCCATTGCTTTTTTTGCAATATCCTCACGTTTGTCATGGAGAAGTTTTCCTTTTGCAAGTGCAATTTCACACTTTGCCCAGCCGTTTTCAAGAAAGATATTCAAAGGAACAATTGTATATTTTTCTTTTTTAACTTTACCCAGCATTTTGAGAATTTCATTTTTGTTCAAAAGCAGTTTTCTTTTCCTTGCCGGTTCCGGATTAAACCTGTTACCCTGCTCATATGGGCTTATATGAACATTGTACAGCCAGGCTTCACCGTCTTCTATTTTTGCAAAGCCGTCTTTGAGATTTATTGCGCCTTTTCGTATGGATTTTATTTCAGTTCCCGTCAACACAAGCCCTGCATCATATTTTTCGACAATTGTATAGTCATGAAAGGCTTTTTTGTTTGTTGATATAATTTTTCTGCCCATAGGTTTATTCTTAATTTGATGCCATTGTTTCTTTGTTTATCATTTTTACAAGAAGTTCATTCGCTTTTTTGAGTTGAACGTCGTCTTTGTTTTTTATGTTGTCTTCTGTCAGTTCAACTGTTACGTCAGGAGCAATACCTTTTTTGTTGATATCTGTTCCGTTTGGTGTCAAATATTTTTGGATTGTAATATTTGCACCGGAACCGCCCATGAGCTTGTTTACTTCCTGAACAAGACCTTTGCCGAATGTATTTTCTCCTACAAGAAGAGCTCTTTTGTTGTCTTTCATTGCACCTGAGAATATTTCGCTTGCAGATGCAGAACCTTTGTTTATCAAAATAACAATAGGTTTGTCCGTTACATATTTTCTTGTTGCTCTTGTTGTTTCTTTGTATCCGTCTCTGTCAACAGTGCTTACTATTATACCTCCGTCAAGAAACATATCCGATATCAAAATAGCATTGCTCAAAAGACCGCCGGGGTTTGAACGAAGGTCTATTATGTAACCTTTTTTGTTTTTGTAAAGATTAAGCGCCTGTTCAAATTCCGTAGTTGCGTTTTTGCTGATAAAGGAACTGAGTCTTATATAACCTACACAGTCATCCAGCTTTGCGTTTTCCGGAACTTTTGTTGAAACAGATTTTATTTCAATTTCAGCACGTTTGATTACATATTCTTTGTTCGGCTGATTTTTTCTCTTAATCAGAAGTTTTACGCATGTGCCTTCTTCACCTCTGATTCTGTCCGCAGCTTTGTCTATTGTAATACCTTTTGTAGACTGACCGTCAATTTCGAGTATTTCATCCTCTGCAAGCAGTCCTGCTTTTTCACCGGGTGTATCTTCAATCGGCGCAATGATTACGAGTTTGCCCTCTCTCAAGCCGATTTGAACACCTATACCTTTGAGAGAACCTTTGATAGAGCTTGTTTCTTCTTCAAACTCTTTCGGATCCAAAAATTTGGTATAAGGGTCATTCAGACTGGCAAGCATTGTTTGGATTGCGACATAAGCATCTTCATCAGTTTTGATAACCTTGTCATATTTGTTTTTCCATCTTTTCCAGTCCTGCTGGTTATTTGTGTGGTCAACATATTTTGAGTTGATAAGTTTCCAAACCTGCTCATACAGCTGCTGCGGGGATGATGCAAAAACACCGCTTGATTTTGTCAGCGTTCCGGCAAAAAATATTGCAGCCAGTATAATTGCTATAAAACCGTATTTTTTAATATTTATTTTCAAGATATTCCCTCTTTTTTCCTGTAATAAATCGAATTAACAAACAATATAATACCATAAATTGCACAAGAATTTTATTGGCAAAAATGCTAATGTAGTATATGTCTCATTAGATATTTCATTAGACATTGTTTGCGAAAAAAAGTTTCACAATCAAAAAAGTTTGTAAAGATTTAAAGGTTTATAACAATTAGAATTAGCCTGTTTGTCCTTCCGGATCAGCAGCTGAATAAGCTAAAATCCCGCACAGCAGCCGTTAAATCGAGATAATCTTAAAGCTCTTTTAAATCCTTTTTGGGGTCAGAACTAACCTGTTTGAAGCCAAATTTCGATTTTAAAAATTCTGCCATCTGGGGTGTTATTGTGTTTGAGTTGCAAGGCGGCAAAAATATGTTTTTGACACCCAGATATTTGAGATTGAAAAGATGAGACAGTGTATGCAGGTTGCATGTCGTGATGAACAGGCTGACCGGAAAAGTTTCAAAATCAATTTCTGTTTTAATATGGGCAAGAATTTTGTATATCAATGAAGAATTAAAAAATGAGTCAAAATACAGAACGTTATCTTTTAACGAGGGCAGTATTGTAGAAATAACAAAGAAATCTTCGGGCAGATTTTTTTCAAGTTCGTTAAAATATTCGGAATGTATTGCCGCATGATTCAACAATCCGACAATGATGAGGTGTTTTATTTCTTTATTTTTAATTCTTTCTATGAGCCGGTTGACCTTGAGCATGACTTCTTCTTCTTTGTAACCGACTTTTACTTCCGTTATCAGATGATCATGTTCAAAACCCTTTGCTTTTTCCGCATAATCAGTAATGGGGAAAAAGTCATTGTTTTCTATTTTTGTCATTCCCTTACCGGCAATTATGTTTGTTGTGAACAAACGTCCGCGATAAATTTTATCCAGAAGATACTGGAAATTTCTCAAAATCAGTATAGGACCTTTAAAAGAAGCAAAATCAAACTGTACGCTGTCAAGAGACATTTGGAAATGCCCCGCAAGGTTTTTGTATTTTGCAAATTTTGGATAGGCGTGTGCCACAATCAGACCATTGTGGGTGTAAATATTTATGTCAGTATCTTTTGTTGCTTCAAGAAGGTTTTCAAAATCTTTGAGATTTTGTCCGGAAGCCAGTATTGATTGACCTTTTTTTACACCTATTGAGACTTTATGCAGACCAATTTTCCCGTAATATTCTTCTTTCAGTCTGTGTAGCTTTTTGTGTATATCGTAGTTGACTTTTGCAAAGTCATTTATCTTTCTGACAAGTTTTTGTTCGGTCATAGCCGAAAAATTGAGGTTGTTAAACAGTTTTAAAATCGCATCTTCTTCAGGGAGATAATCTTTTGTATAACATTTTAATTCAATAAGGCGTATACTTGCGCTTTTTATTATATTCATTATGATTTCATAAAGATTTTTTATATCCGAATTCATTGACCTGTTGCGTTTTATAGCCTGCTGTTCCCCCTGATTGACCAGTGAATTCAAATCAAAATTTTCGAATTTTATATTAGATTTTAAAATCTGGCAGTCAATGTTTCTTTTTTCGCACACTTCGATAAAAGAATTTTTTGCTTCTTCCTTGTCTTTGTGAATTTCGGATAAAGTCTGCTGGAACTCGTTTCTGTTAAACTCATATCCTACAATAATCAAAGAAAGATAGTTTATTATTCTGTCTTTCAGGTTCTGATTTTCATAGCCCAGCTCCTGCATTTTTATGTAGTAATATGTGAGCTGTTTTAGTTCGTACAACAGAACTTCCAGCAGAGAATATACTATCGGATCTATGCTGCAAAAACCTTCGATTGCACACTGGCTTGACGGAGATTTTTCGTTGTATACTTCCGGAAAATTTTTGTCCGGATTGTTTTCGTGATTTGCAAATTGATTTGACATATCTGCATTTTATACAAACTTTTTGTCAAAACCATTGACCGAAAGAGCTATAAAAAAATAAACCTTTTTAACCTACATAAAGATTATGCGTAAACACTTAAATATATAGTATAATTTTGTTCGAGAAAAATTCGTAATAAGGAGCACTCTGCCGAATAAAAGCTGACTAAAAGTCAGGTTTTATGAGAGGAAGACATGAACGAATTTTTGGAGTGACACATTGTTCACTATACGTGAAGACATTTTGCACGAAATCAAAGATTTCGGCAAAAGAAGTCAAAGGTGAGCAGATGCTGGCTGCGGTCAGCGGAATCAGACCGGCACGCCGTGGGCGAAGCCCCCAGTGCCGCTACGAAGGAAAACGGTTAATTTTCCGTAGTGTCTGATTACAAGACAGCCGGCAGCATCTGCGATACTAGATTAGATGTTATCAATCAGTTTGAGGAATTTATATTATGAAAAAATTCGGAATTTTTATTTTTTGTTTAATATTTTTAACAGCAAATTGTGTTTTTGCCCAGGAATACTCAACATACAAACTGGATAACGGACAGACCGTTATTATAAAAGAAGTACATGACAACCCGATTGTCACAATTGATACCTGGATAAAAACAGGATCTATAAATGAAAATGACACAAACAACGGTGTTGCACATTTTTTGGAACATCTGTTTTTTAAAGGAACAACGAAACACCCTACGGGTGAATTTGACAGAATTCTTGAAGCAAAGGGAGCACAGACAAACGCTGCGACAAGCAAGGATTTTACGCACTATTATATAACTTTGCCGTCAGCTGATTTTCAAACGGCAATGGATTTGCATGCAGATATGCTGATGAACCCGCTTGTGCCCAGAAAAGAACTTGAAAAAGAAAGAAAAGTTGTTATAGAAGAAATTTCAAAAACACTTGATGATCCGGAAAACAAATTGTATGAAAATATGATAGGGGCTTTTTATACTAACCATCCGTATAAAAGAAATGTTATCGGGAAAAAAGATATCATAGAAAACATTTCACGTGATGAAATCATGAATTTTTATAATACATGGTACAATCCCTCAAATATGATTACCGTTGTGGTCGGTGATGTTGATACTCAAGCGGCGCTTGACTTGATAAAACAAAATTTTAATAAAAAAGAAACAAAAAACTGCAAAATACCGGATTACAAAATGGATAAACCCGTTACAAAACAAATGGAAATTGATGACAGGGGAAATGTAAAAACCGGTTATATGATGGTAGGCTTCAGAGGAGTTCCTCAGGAAGACAGAAAGGACAGCTATGCACTGGATGTTTTGTCCGTTATTCTGGGAGACGGAAGATCATCAAAACTTTATCAGGCTGTTAAGGAACAAAAACAGCTTGCATACAGCATTTCTGCTGGACATTCATCAATGAAAGACGACAGTATTCTATTTATCAGGGCAAACTTTATACCGGCAAACAAAGATAAGCTTAAAAAAGCCATTTTCACTGAAATTCAAAAAGTTTCAAACGGAAACTTTGACGAACAGGATATTAATACGGCAAAAAGTATAATAGAAAGAGATACTTTCTACGCAAGGGAATCAACTTCAAATATTGCCAACGAACTCGGTTATACCACTCTTGTGTACGGAGATTCAAAATATTATGACGACTACATCTCTAACATAAAAAAAGTCACCAAAACGGACATAATAAGAGTTGCAAAAAAATATCTAAATCCTGACAAAGCGGTTATATCCGTGATGCTTCCGCAAAATCTTCAGGAAGAAAAAGTTAAAAAAATCAGCAACGTAGAAAAAAAACCTCCCGTTGTACTGAAAAAAGACAAAAATATTACACAATACAAACTCTCAAACAATACCAATTTGATAATAAACCACAATACCTTAAACGATATTGTCGCTATACAAATTTATGCAAAGGGCGGAAATTTTCTTGAGAAAAAATACGGAACAGGTTCTGTAATGGCATCTGCAATGATGAAAGGAACAAAAAAATACTCTGCCCTTGATTTGTCTCAGATTATGGAGCAAAACGGTATAAAAATTGTACCCGCCCAGAGTTCTGATTACTTTTCAATTTCCGTAAAAACAACAAAAAACGATCTGCCGCTGACTTTTGAGCTGTTGAATGAAGTTGTGAATAACGCTTCTTTTGATGCTCAGGAAATAGAGAGAATAAAAACGGAAAAAATCTATGCAATACAAAAATCACGGGATATACCCTCAAGTGTTGCCTTTGAGGATTTTAAAACTTCTATATGGCAAAACACACCTTACGGCGTAACCGGAAAAGTTATGGAAAAAACAATCCCGATAATCAAAAGAGAAGATGTTGTTTCTCTTTACAACAATATCTTTTGTCCGCAAAACCTTGTTATTTCAATCAACGGAAATGTTGATGACAACACGGTTATAGATAAAATCAGCAATATTTTCTATGACAAAAAGGACTGCGGGTCAAAAAAATTCGAATATTCTCAGTATCAAAATATTTTTAAACCGCTTTGTGCAAACAAAACAGTAAAAACGGCAAAAGACTCTGAAGCCGCATGGGTTGTTCTCGGCTGGCTGACAGACGGCGTAACCGAAAAAGACAAAAGAGATCTAGCATCTTTGCAGGTAATAGATTCTATTCTCGGTTCAGGCATGAGTTCACGTCTTTTCAGCAATCTCAGAGGAGAACAGGGGCTGGCTTATCAGGTAGGATCAACTTTTGTTCCGAATGTAAATCAGGGTGTATTTGCGGTTTATATAGGAACAAATCCTTCCACGGCAAAGCACTCAAAACAGGAACTGCTAAAACAAATTGACCGTCTTAAGAAAGAATTTGTTTCCGATAAAGAACTTCAGGAAGCAAAAGATAAAATTCTCGGAAACTTTATCCTTTCACAAGAAACAAATATGGAAAAAGCCTCTTCTCTCGGATGGTTTGAGGTTTGCTCAAGAGGCATTGATTACATCAATGAATTTCCAAAACTCATTCAAAGCATTACGGCAGCTGACGTAATTAAAGCGGCAAACAAATACTTTGATACTCCTTATGTCACAGTCATTGTTGCTCCGCAGAAATTTTTGACAAATTTCTAACAGCAAATGATATTATTAATTTATACAAATTAATATAGGATTTTTTAAAATATATGCAGGAAGATAAAAAACAAAACAAAGTTGATGTGATAGTCGTTGGCGCAGGACCTGCGGGAGTAAGTGCCGCCGTTACCGTTGCACGTGGAGGCAAAAAGGTTGTTCTGGTTGAGAGAGGAACTTTTGCCGGATCAAAAAATATGTACGGCGGGGTTATATATTCACATGCCGCAAAAGAAATCTTTCCTGACTTTGAACAGAGCGCCCCTATAGAACGATTTGTTGAAAGACACAGTTATGTTCTGCTGTCGGATGAGGATGATTGTACCGAAATCTGCTACAGAAATCCGTCACATGGCAAAAACTCTTTTGTTACAGCAAGAGGCGACTGGGACAGATGGTGTGTGGAACAGGCAATGAAAGAAGGTGTCTATTTTGCACCGCAGACTCTTGTAAAAAATCTGATTGTTGAAAACGGCAAAGTTGTTGGTATAACGACAGATGTTGAAGATTATTACGCAGATATAGTTATTATTGCAGACGGCGTAAATTCTCTTCTGGCAAAACAGCTTGGGCTTCGTGAAAGAATAAAACCCGGCAATGTTGTACTCGGTGTAAAAGAGGTGATAAAACTGTCTGAAGAAACTATTGAAAAACGTTTTGCGCTGTATCCGAATGCAGGAGCAGCCATAGAACTCGTCGGAGGACCTTTTGCCGGAATGTTCGGACTCGGTTTTATTTATACAAACAAAAATTCTGTAGCAGTCGGTCTCGGGGTGTCGCTTGAAGATCTTAAAAACAAAAAACTGAAACCATATGAACTGCTCGATACATTAAAATCCCATCCTTATGTTTCAAGGCTTATTGAAGGGGGGGAACTTCTGGAATATTCAGCGCATTTAATTCCCGAAGGCGGATACAAGTCAATGCCTGTTTTGTATACGGACGGAGCAATGGTTGCCGGTGATGCGGCAATGCTTGTAAACAATGTACATTTTGAAGGTACAAACTTTGCTATGATTAGCGGAAAATATGCGGGAGAAACAGCTCTTGAGGCTTTTGAAAAAAATGATTTTTCAGCAAATCACCTTTGTTTGTACAAAAAGAAATTGCTCAACAGTTTTATATTGAAAGATTTGATTGCTTACAAAGATGTGGTGCCAACACTGACAGGACGTTCATCATCTTTTCTCGGATACTATCCTGAAAAGGTCAATGAGTTTTTCAGAATATTTACCACAACCGACGGGCAGCCCAAAAAAGAAAAGTTTCAAAAGTTTGCAAAAAACTTTTTTGCAAAAAGAAGCCTTTCGGAATTATTCAGTGATGCTGTTGCCGGCATTAAACTGATTTTTGGAATATTGAAATAAAAAGCAGGAAAATATGGACGAAAAAATACCGGAAAAAATAGAAAACAAATTATACAAACTGAAATACAAAACGGATGAAACATGCCATTTAAATCCGGATTTATCAAAATGCTTGCAATGTCTGGAAAAAACCTGTACAATAATATGTCCGGCAAATGTTTACTGCTACAATGAGACAGAAAAGAAACTGACCGTAAGTTACGAAAAATGTCTCGAATGCGGGGCTTGCAGAATTGCCTGCGAACATATAGACTGGAAATATCCAAAAAGCGGAAAAGGTGTTATTTTCAAAAAATCATAGGTATACGCAAAGGAGAGAGGTATGAAAGAAGAATACAGCAGCAACTACCGCAGATGGTATGACAAGGATCCGCTCCTGTCAAAAACCATGCATACACTTGAAAATTCAGACGATGAAACCCAGATTAAGGTTGCATTGAATTTAATCAAAATTTTGATAGAGCACAATATTTCGGAAAACACTTTTACCGGAGTTGAAGATATGCTTACTGCGGTTGAAGACGGACTCGTGGAAAGAGGCAATAAAAGATGGTACGATCTTGATACGACAGTAAGAACGGCTATCAATATGCTGGAAAACAGTCCCGTGCCGGTTCAAAAAGCAGTTGCAAAGGAAATGGCAAAAATGGTTGTCGACAAAATCAAAGAAGATGCCGACGATGTTGATGAGAATGAAGAGTAAAGAGAAAAGATCTCTTTTTCTTGCGAGGAGAAATATAAAAACCTATCCTATGAACGCCGCCGGAAATAGAATTTTTTGGCAGCTGCGTAATACCGGATCGGATTAAACAATACAAATTAATTATCACAATGCACAAACTCTGGAAAATAAACGAAAAAAAAGAAATTACAAAAGAAATTCTTGATGCCGCACAAAGCGAACTGCTTGCACAGCTTTTGCTGCAGCGTGGTATTGATACGCCGAAAAAAATTCAAGATTTTTTAAACCCTGAAAAAATGCAAATATCCTCTCCTTTTGCTTTTACGGATATGAAAAAATCCGTTGAACGCATTTTTGAAGCAATAGAAAAACAGGAAAAAATC
>CALVEJ010000064.1 GCA_944326535.1 Candidatus Gastranaerophilales bacterium
GTCTTTCAGATCATTTTGTCCGTTTGCAACAACAATATCAAAATCTTTTTTCAAAGTGCTTCTGATATCCGGAACAGAAATACCCTCAGGCGGATAAACTGATGTAATAGCGTTTGATGCTATTGCATCATCTTCAACCATAAGCTTTAATCCTATTGCTTTGATAGCAGCACGAAGCGCTTTTGCATGCTTTGCATGGCGGGACAGAATATTCTCCAGCCCGTCTTTTTTCATCATCTTCAAAGCCTCGTTCAGCGCAACAATCAAATTCACTGCCGGTGTGTAAGGAGTGGAATTTGCTCTGACAGATTTTCTATAAGCTGACCAATCAAAATAAAAAGACGGGTGCTTGCACTGTTCATGAAGTTTAAATGCTTTTTCACTCGCAGCAAGAAAAGCCAGCCCCGGAGGAATCATAAAGCCCTTTTGCGAGCCGGAAATTAAAACATCAATGCCCCATTCATCCATTTTGCATTCAATGGCGCCGATAGATGTTACGCCGTCAACAACAGAAACCGCACCATGTTCTTTTATTAAAGCAACAAGCTCTTTCAACGGATTTGTTACACCGGTTGAAGTTTCATTGTGAGTCAGTGTGACAATTTTTATCTCTTTATTTGTATCTGCATCGAGTCTTTCTTTCAGCACTTTTGGATCAATTGCCTGACCTGCGGAAACTTCAATTTTTTCAACATCCGCTCCCAGTGATGAAGCAATCTTTGCCCAGCGGTTTCCAAAGTTTCCTATAACAAGAGACAGAACCTTGTCTCCCTCATTTACAAGATTGGACAGTGCTGCTTCCATTGCACCGGTTCCGCTTGATGTGTAAATAAATACATCATTTTGTGTTTGAAAAAGCCATTTTAAATCAGCATAAGTTTCTTCCAAAATAGCAGAAAATTCTGAACTTCTGTGACCTACAGGATGTTTTGCCATGGCAAGAAGTACGCTTTCCGGAACAGGTGTGGGTCCGGGTATCATCAAAAAAGATTTGTCTCTCATACAATCTCCTAATTCTATATAACAATATAAATTATTCTCTCACTTTTTCAGAAAAATAAGAAAATAATTACAAAGATTTTACAAACTTATAGTTTTGAAATTTTTACGACTTCGTACTTGATATTGTAAAAAACAAATGTCATATGTTATTATAAATTCATGAAAAAGAATATTATAAATCTTGTTGTAATGACACTCGGTGCAATGATTGCAGCATTTGCTCTCGAAGGTTTTCTGATCCCAAACAAAATTATTGACGGCGGCATTCTCGGTATTGCAATTATGACAAATTACAAAACCAATTTTGCACTTGGATGGTGTATTTTCCTTTTGAATTTGCCGTTTATATTTCTGGCTTTGCAAAAAATGGGAAAATTGTTCGTAGCATTTACATTTTATGCGGTTATTGTTTTGTCCCTCGGTGTATCGTTTATGCCTGTATGGCTGAATCACAAACACGTATCCGATCCTTTTCTTGCGTGTATATTCGGAGGACTCATACTCGGAGCCGGAGTGGGGCTTGTTTTGAGGAGCAATTCTTCTCTTGACGGTACGGAAATCCTTTCTATGAGGCTGTCAAAAAGATTCAGTTTTTCTGTCGGCGAGATAATAATGTTTTTTAACCTGTTCATTTTTACGGCAGCAGGTTTTGTATACAACGACTGGCGCAGTTCTATGTATTCAATGATTACATATTTTATTGCGTATCGGGTAATAGATATCGTAATAGAAGGTCTAAACGAATCAAAAGCAGTCAGAATTGTTACGGACAAACACGATGATATCGGCAATGCAATAATGGAGCATTTTGATGTAAGTGTTACATACATCAAAGCCAGAGGCGGATATTCAGGTGCAGAGAAAAAAATTGTTTTCTGTGTAATAAACAGGCTTGAAATAGCAAAACTCAAACAGCTTGTAAAATCTCTCGACAATTCGGCATTTATCACTATCGAAAACGTTCACGAAGTCGACGGCGGAAGAGTTAAGAAACATCATCATATATAATAATTTTTATTGTATTAAACAGAAAAAAATTATAATATATTTTTATGTCTATTGCTTATCTATGTTTAGGTTCAAATTCCGGCGACAGTTTCAAGCTTATCGAACAGGCGGTAAGTTTTTTAAACATGCTTGAACAAACCTCCATTGTGAGAACATCGGCTCTCTATGAAACCGAACCATGGGGAGTAAAAGACCAGAACTGGTTTTTGAATGTTGCAATAGAGGTAAAAACAAAACTCAGCCCCCAGGATTTGCTAGTAAAATGCCAGAATATAGAAAAAACACTGGGAAGAAACAGACAAAACGAAACCCGCTGGGGACAAAGACCCATTGACATAGACATAATTTTTTATGACAGCGAAGTAATAAATTCGGACTTTTTGACGGTTCCTCACAAATATATGCATCTACGTGCTTTTGTTCTTGTGCCTTTACTTGAACTTATTCCGGATTTTGTTCATCCTGTTTTAAAAAAAACCGTTTCACAACTGTATGATGATTTAGAAGATGTAGAAGACGTATGCCTTTACGGGACAAGACAGCATGACTAAAATAGCGGTAATCGGCGGCGGACCCTCCGGAATAACAGCAGCTCTTTTCGCTGCACAAAACAAAGAAAACGAAATTTTTGTTTTTGACAAATCGATAATCCTAAACACCCTGCTTCCGACCGGCGGGGGAAGGTGCAATCTCGCTTTTGCACAGTACAATTTTAAGGAGCTTGCAAAATTTTATCCCAGAGGAGAAAAGTTTTTGTACAGCATTTTTTCAAAATTTTCAACGGCACAAACAATAGATTTCTTTGAAAAAATAGGAGTAAAAACATACACTCAGGATGATTTGAGGATTTTTCCGGTTTCAAATTCATCAAAAGAGGTTAAAAATGCTCTTTTAAAAGAAACCGCAAAACACAAGAATATTAAAAAAGTTTTTGAAAATGTTGTTGAAATAAAAAAGAAAGACAAAATCTTTGAATTAAAAACAAACAAAAATTCTTATATTTTTGACAAAGTAGTTATATCAACCGGCGGACGGGGAACAGGTCAAAAACTTGCACAAAACCTCGGACACAACATAATAGAACTGCGTCCGGCGCTGAGTTCTCTTATTACAAAAGAAAAAGACTTTTCTGCTTTGTCCGGAGTCAGTTTAAAGGATTTGAGCGCTTCTGTTTTCTTTGAAAACAAGAAAATAAAAACCTTGTCAGGTGATTTTTTGTTTACGCACAGAGGAATTTCCGGTCCGGTTGTTTACAAAATATCTTCATACTGCGCTTATTTGGACTTTAATGAAAAAAACCCGCTGACTATTTCTTTCAATCTGGTAAACAAAAATTTTGAAACTTTTGATGAAAAATTTTTGAATAATTTGAAACACAATCCCCAAAAGGAAACAGCAAGCATTCTTTCTGAATATTTACCCAAAAATCTCGCACTAAAAGTTCTTGAAGTAAAACAAGTAAATCCGAAAACAAAAGCAGGACAGCTGACAAAAACAGATCGGCTCAAAATATCAAAAAGCGTAACGGATTTTGTTTTTCACGCTGTTGGCATAACAAAAGGAGAGGAAATTGTTACGGCAGGCGGTGTGGATTTGAAGGAAATAGAACCGAAAACACTCGAGTCAAAACTCGTCGAAGGGCTTTATTTTTGCGGAGAAGTTCTTGATATAGACGGTCTCACAGGCGGATTTAATCTGCAAAACTGCTGGAGTACCGGATATGTAGCAGGACAGGCATTGAAAGAAAAAGTATAAGTAGTCAAAGATAAATAAGCTATTTTGTCATAGAAAAACTCATAACCTCAAAACGGAGTCCTTCTTATCACAAAATTTTCTCAGACAGATTAATATTCGCAATTTATTGGTTTATTAAATAATTACTTCACCCTGTCTCAGGACTTTAAAATCCTCTTCAACCGCAAGCACAACAGTAGAAGCGAGTCCCTTTGATTTGTATCCGTAATCCTCAAAAACATACTCTATTTTGTCTCCTATGCCGGTTTTTGCTTCTTCGTAGCTTGAAGCCGGAGGAAAAGAAGAAAGATTTGCACTGGTTGTCGCCAGAACATGTCCGTCAATTACCTCACACAGTCTTTTAAAAACCGGATTATTCGGAACTCTTATACCCACGGTATTTTTGCAGGATGTAATATAATCGGGAGTAATATCAGATTTTTCAAAGATAAGAGTCAATGCTCCGGGAAAGTGTTTTTCTATAAGCTTTTTTGCAGACGGATTTATATTTTTTACATAAGGAAGCAAATGCTCAATTCTGTCTGACATAAGTATCAGGGGTTTTGAACGATCTCTGTTTTTGAGTTCGTAAATATTTTCCGCTCCTTTTTCCGAGTTTGGCAGACATCCGACACCCCATACCGTATCAGTTACAAATGAGACTACCGCTCCGTTTTTAAGCTTTTCATTCAGCTCTTTTACAAATTTCTTATCATCAAAAATCATATATTCAAAATAGCGCCCATACACGGTAATGTCAATCAGGGCTTGATGTTCATTTTTTAATGCCAATGTTTTTTAAACCCTATTTGCCGAAAAAATACGGAGAATTTACGGGAGAAAGTATGTTTGTATAGAACCTGTTCGCACTGTAATTAAAACCGTTTACTTTATCAAGATATTTTGCCCTGATGCCCATAGCCCTCAAACCGACAGGCGCCTGAGGTATACAAAAAAATTTTTTTATCGAGTTAACAATGTTTTGCAAAAAAGACATGTACACACCCCGCAGAAAATAATTTGATGTATAATCTTATTAATGAAATTAGATTATTTGTCAAAATTTCTTATGAAAAGAAAAAGAATGAAGTATGAAAGGATAAAATAATTATGGCAGGAAAAGTAACAAAAGACATGGGACTAATTGAGATAGTTCAAAATTACCCGGAAGCATTAGAAGTTTTTTCAAAATACGGACTCGGCTGCATCGGATGTGCCGCTGCAAGATATGAAAACCTTGAAGCCGGCGCAAAAGTTCACGGTGTTGACCCGGAAGTCATGGTAGCAGAAATCAATGCATTGATTGAACAAAGATAATTCAGTAATAAAAAATAAAAAACGACTTTTTTCTTTAAAAGCCGTTTTTTTTGTTGATTAAATATTTCTTACATTCTCAATATCATTCACGGTGCGCTTTAACTTCAACCGGAACTGTTGCCAGTTTTGCAAAACGAAACATTCCGTGATTTTCGTTTTTTGTATCTGTATTTTTTTCTTCTTTTACATAGTTATCTATGTCTCGGCCAACTAAAATTTTGATAAATTCGGGACTATACATTCAAGAACACCTTCACTTTCCACTTATATATATAAACACAAGAACACATGCTTTTTTGCAGTTTTTGGAATAATTTTTACAATTTATAATAAAAATTTTTGCCTGTTTTGCTAATTTCGTAGTATTGTTGTGTTTCAGCCCCTGAAAGGTTTTTGAAGATTTGTCACGATTGTAACAAAAATCGTGAAAACATGTCACGATATTGTTTTTTGTAATTAAATCATTGTTCTAATATAATTTACTTGAAATAGAATTAAGGATAAAAAAGTGACACAAACAAAAAATGAAGATCTGAAAGAGATTATAAAAACAACGGATTTAAAACACATTGCAATAATCATGGACGGCAACAGACGCTGGGCAAAAGCAAAATTTCTGCCGTCTGCTATGGGGCATCAAAAAGGTGTTGAGTCTTTGAAAAAAACCATGAGACTGTTTGATGAACTCGGCATAAAATATCTGACAGTCTACGCTTTTTCAACGGAAAACTGGAACAGAAAAAAAGAAGAAGTAGACTTTTTGATGAATCTTCTTGCAAAAACACTTTTAAATGAACTTGATGAGATGCACAAAGAAAATGTAAAAATCAGGTTTTTGGGAAACATAGAAAAACTTTCGGACAATTTGATAAAAATAGTCAAAAATGCTCAGGAAAAAACAAAAAACAATACCGGTGTAAACCTAAACATAGCATTCAATTACGGAGCAAGAGACGAAATTGTAAACGCCGTAAAAAATATAATAAAAGACAAAATACAGCCGCAAGACGTTACGGAGGAACTTGTCTCAGGCTATCTTTACACAAAAGAAATACCCGATCCGGATCTTCTAATCAGAACAGGCGGCGACAAAAGAATAAGCAACTATCTTTTATGGCAGCTGGCATATTCAGAACTGTACGTTACGGAAACGCTATGGCCTGACTTTGACAGAGAAGAGCTATCAAAAGCAGTAAAAGAATTTGGAAAAAGAAACAGAAGGTTTGGAAAATAAAATGCTGAAAATCGCTCTCGGAACATCAAATCCGCACAAACTTGAAGAAATAAATGATATTTTGAAACACATCTGTCCCGATTATATAGAATTTGTTCTTGTAGACGGAGACTTCGACCCTGAAGAGACCGGCACAACCTTTGAAGAAAATTCTTACATAAAAGCTTATGAAGCTGCAAAAATAATGAATATTCCTGCACTGGCAGATGATACCGGTCTGTGTGTTGATGCACTGGACGGAAGACCGGGACTGTACTCTGCAAGATATGCACCGGATCAAAAATCAAAAATTGAAAAACTTCTTGGAGAACTGAAAGATATTCCGGATGAAAAAAGAACAGCTCATTTTCTTTGTACAATGACTCTTGTCAATCCGGACGGACAAAAGCTTCATGTGAGCAAAGGACAAATAAACGGCTATATTGCGCAAAAACCTTCGGGCACTCACGGGTTCGGGTATGATCCGTTGTTTTTTATACCGGAGCTGAACAAAACCATGGCAGATTTAACTTTGCATGAAAAAAACACCCTCAGCCACAGAGCAAGAGCACTAAAATCCATGGTTGAGTGGATAAAAAACAGTTCAGAAATAAATCGGATTATGCCATAATAAAATCATGACAAAGAACAAAGAACGTTTGGATAAAATTCTTACAGACAAAGGCTATTTTGAGACAAAAAGCAAGGCTCAAGGCGCTATCATGGCGGGCGACGTAAAAATAAATGATGAAGTAATTACAAAAGCCGGATATCTACTTGAACTCAAAGAAAACACAAAAATAGAAATCAAATCTCTTCCTTTTGTCTCAAGAGGCGGTTTGAAGCTGGATAAAGCAATAAAAATTTTTGGTATAGACCTTTCAAACAGAATTTGCCTTGATGCAGGCGCCTCAACAGGCGGATTTACCGACTGTATGCTTCAAAACAATGCAAAATATGTCTATGCCGTTGATGTGGGCTACGGTCAAATAGCCTGGAAACTCAGAAACGACAACAGGGTAAAAGTCGTTGAAAGAACAAACATAAAAAACTGTGAACCCTCAGAAATCTTTGAAGAAAAAGACCCGCTGCCCGACTTTTGTGCAAT
Source organism: Candidatus Gastranaerophilales bacterium (assembly GCA_944326535.1). Lineage (GTDB taxonomy): Bacteria > Cyanobacteriota > Vampirovibrionia > Gastranaerophilales > Gastranaerophilaceae > Limenecus. Next base: position 7,383 of record CALVEJ010000064.1, read on the forward strand.
GGATTTGTCTTTTATTTCAATAACGAAGGTTCTGGACAATATAAAAAAACTCATGACACAAGAACGAATGGAAATCGTTTCTTTAATCAAGCCTCAGTTTGAAGCGGGAAAAGAACTTGTCGGAAAAAACGGAGTTGTAAGAGAAAAAAGCACACACAAAAAAGTTATAGAAGAAGTCATAACTTATGCAAAAAGCATAGGTCTTTATCCGAAACAATTGACATTCTCTCCGATAAAAGGACCGGCAGGCAATATAGAATACCTTGTACAGCTCGTGAACAATGAGACTGACTTTGATTTTGATATAATTCAAAAAACAGTTGAACAAGCAAATGAAAATGATTTTTAGGAGAAAATAAATGGCTAAAAAGAAAAAAAGTTTTCTCGGCAGAGTAATATACTGGACAGTTTTTGCTGTATTTGTTTATTTTGGTGTAAACGCTCTTTCTTACGCCGACACATTAAAATTTGCACATATCTCGGATGTTCATCTTTCAGACAAAACCGTTGATACAAGCTACAAAGTTCTTTCTCATTCCAAAGAACTTTTTGAAGATGAAATAGAACAAATAAACGGTGTACCAAACCTTGATTTTGTAATAGTAACGGGAGATCTTGCAGACAAGCCTCAAAAACCGCTGCTTGAAGAGGCTTGTGACAAAATGAACAAGCTGAAATATCCGTGGTATTTTGCGTTTGGAAACCATGATGCCGCCGTCGGTACAAGCCTGAAAAAAGACAAATATTTTGATTACATAAAAAAAAGAAACAAAAATATAAAATCCGACACAACATATTACTCATTTGTGCCCAAAAAAGGATACAGGATTATTGTTCTTGATGCAACAATAGATACGAGAATTACAGCAAACGGCGAACTGCCGAAAGAACAGCTTGACTGGCTTGACAGCGAACTATCAGCATCACAAAGTTCAAATCAGGTGCCTTTGATTTTCCTTCATCATCCTTTGAGAGAACCTTTTCCGAGTTTTCACCACAGACTCCTCAATGCTGATGAATTCAAAGCCGTGCTTGATAAATACAATATGCCTATTGCTGTTTTTTCAGGACATTACCATGCGGCAAAAATTTCAAAAGAAGGTCACATTCTCCATGTGAGCACACCTTCTCTTGTTACATATCCATGCGCTTTTAGAATAGTTACGGTAAACAATTTGAAAGACAGAGTAGTATTTACCTTTGACTACAGAGAAACAAATCTGAAAGAAGTTCAGAAAAAGGCAAAACTGCTTACCTTCTCATCCGGAACATACAAAGGAGAGGAGTCGGACAGAAACGGGATTGTTATTCTCGAAAAATAGGTTACAATAACAAAAGATGGATTATTAGGAGTGCCCGAAAATGAGAGAATCAAAAGGAAAGTTTATTGTTCAATTCAGAGGAGTCAGGGGCAGCCACCCTACACCGGATTTCAATTTTCTTGAATACGGCGGAAATACTGCCTGTGTTGAAGTAAACGTAAACGGACATTTGATTATTCTTGATGCCGGCACCGGAATAATAAAATGCGGAAACGAGCTGTTTAAAGATTATGTTGCTCAGTTTCACAAAGAGCCTATTAGCGCCACTATTCTTTTAAGCCACTTTCACAGCGACCATGTTCAGGGGCTGCCGTTTTTTAAACCATTACACTTAAACTCTTCAAACATAAATATAGCAGGGTTTACTGAATATGAAGAAAACATAGATGAGGTAGTTTCAAGAGTAGCTTTTGACAAATCATTCCCCCTGAGCTTGAATGACATAAACGCAAAGCTCAACTTTTATGAAATCAATGACAGTTATGCAATGATATTCAACGACGAAGAAGAAGACCCGGAGTTCATAAAAATCCACAGCGATGAGGATTTTGAACCTGAAGGCGAAGAGGTAATCGTAAGCTGCCTGAAATCAAATTCACACCCCAAAGACGGCGTAATGCTCTACAAAATTGCATACAAAGACAAATCTCTTGTTTATGCAACCGATACAGAAGGATTTGTCGGTGCAAATAAAAAACTCGTACTCTTTGCAAGAGATACTGATTTGCTCATTCACGATGCACAATATACATCAGATGAGTACTTAAATTCATATTTTTCAAAACAGGGCTACGGACATTCAACATTTGATATGGCTCTTGAAACATTCTCGCAGGCAAAAGCAAAATCTCTTGCTTTCTTTCATCTTGACCCGAATTACAACGATGAATTTTTACAAGAGATTGAAAATCATTATACTGAAAATTGTAAAAGCTGTTTTATTCCAAAAGAAGGTCAGGAAATTGTTCTTTGCTAAAATTTTTACAATTCTGTGTTTATTTTTTGTTCCACTTACAGCACAGGCAAAAATGGATGTGTTCAAAATTGATGCGCAAAGAAACGCAATTGACCACAACAACCGTGGTGTAATTTATATGCAAGACAGATATTATGCGCCGGCAATAAAAGAGTTTCAAATGGCGGTAATGCTTGATCCGGATACTCAGGCAAGCTCTGTATACTATGCAAACCTTGCCAACTGTTATATGAAAATAGGATATCCTGCACTTGCACAGGATACACTGCAAAGAGCTATAAAGAAAAATCCGATGAATTTGTCCTTGTATCAGGATCTGGCAGTAACATTCAAAAGGCAGAACATACTCGGACAAAAATTAAAGTATTATGAAAAAGAAAGCAAAAAAAATCCGCTGGCACAGGTTATGATAGGTTTTATTCTTATTGAACAGGGCAAAGACGATACCGGATTGGCAAAACTGCAGGAATTTGTTTACACAGAACCGGATTTGATAATATCAAACGGTGTAAAAAAGTACATAAACGAAAGAACAAACGAACGTTTTTAGCGGATTTCCGGACGGGTGAAACCCGGTAAGTGAGGAACGAAATGAGCGGAAGCGAAAGCGCAGCGAATGACAGTT
>CALVEJ010000065.1 GCA_944326535.1 Candidatus Gastranaerophilales bacterium
CATTTTGTTCCATTCATCGATGTATTTCATTTTGACTCTTAAAATAGCGGATTGTATTTCGTCAAGACGGCTGTTTACACCGATTTCATCGTGATGATATCTTACTGCACCGCCATGGTTTCTCAAAGCAGTCATTCTGTCTTTGAGGTAATCGCTGTTTGTTACAGCCATACCGCCGTCGCCCATGCCGCCTAGGTTTTTGGTCGGGAAGAAGCTGTAGCATCCGATGTCTCCGAAGGAACCGACTTTTTTACCCTTAAATTCAGCACCGATTGCCTGACAGCAGTCTTCAATTACATAAAGGTTGTGGCGTTTTGCAATATCCATTATTACTTCCATGTTTGCAGGCTGTCCGTAAAGGTGTACAGGCATGATTGCTTTTGTTCTCGGAGTAATTTTGGATTCGATTTGGGTTACATCCATATTGAATGTGTCAGGATCAATGTCAACAAAAACTGGTGTTGCGCCGACTATTTCAATAGATTCTGTTGTTGCAACAAATGTAAACGCTACTGTAATAACTTCGTCGCCTTTTCCGATATCCAGTGCTCTCAATGCAAGGTGTAAAGCATCCGTACCGGAGTTAAGTCCGATAGCATGTTTTGTTCCCAGATACTGAGCAAATTCTTGCTCGAGTGCTTTTGTGTTCGGTCCGAGAATGTAAGCACCTGAGCGCAGTACTTCTACAACTGCTTTTTCAATTTCAGCACCTGTTTGTTTGTATTGTCTTTTCAAATCTACTATAGGAATCATATAAATCTCCTTTTTTCCATATATCCTCAATTCATTACTCAATTGTACCACTGACGAATATACTCTTTATAAAATCTTTACACTATCCAAATCGAATTGTATTTATATATTTTCTCTGATATATTACTCATATCGCCGGATTGTTTGAGGATTAAAAGTATCAAATATACAAAAGTAATTTTCAAACGACATCGGTGTGATTTATATTAGGATGATAGAAATAAAATAGAAATGTCAGAATTTGAAATGCCAAAGAAATTTAAAAACCCGAAAAAAAACAGTCCGCTAAAACAGTTTTTTGTCATGCTTGTTTCATTCATGCTTGCAGGTTTTATCGGTGTAAATTTGTATCTTGCATCACTGCCTCCGATACAGCATCTTGAAGATTTTAAACCAAATGTGGTTACAAAATTTTACTCTTCTGACGGAGAGGTGATTAAAACATTTACCGCTTACAAATTTGAAAAGGTAAATATAAGTGATGTTCCGGATAATATTAAAAATGCAATAATTGCAACTGAAGACAAAAATTTTTATCATCATAGGGGCTACGATCCTATAGGTCTGGCTCGATCTATGATTGTAAACCTTTCTACGGGCAGTTTGTCACAGGGTGCCAGCACTATTACACAGCAGCTGGCAAGAATACTGTTTTTGAGCAATGAAAAAACTTTTGACAGAAAAATAAAAGAGTTTATTGTTGCTGCCAGAATAGAAAAAACAATTTCAAAAGACCAGATACTTGAAATGTATTTGAACAATGTATATCTCGGCTCCGGAGCTTATGGTGTTGCCGGTGCGGCACAGATATATTTCAACAAGCCTTTGAAGGATCTTACCCTGCCGGAAGCTGCTTTGATTGCCGGTTTGCCGCAGGCTCCTTCTGTGTATTCTCCGTACAACAACAAAAAACTGGCAATAGAAAGACGTAATCAGGTTCTGGGCAGAATGTACAAAATGCGCTATATAACCAGACAGGAATATGAATCTGCCAAAAAAGCGGGTTTAAATCTCAATCCAAATCCGGATATTTATTCTTTGAACAGAGCGCCTTATTTTGTTGATTATGCAATGAAAGAACTTGAAGAACTCGGCTTTGATGAAACAGAAATTTCTCAGGGCGGATACAAAGTTGTTACTACATTAAATTATGCGGCTCAAAAGGCTGCTGAAGATGCCGTTATACGAAATTTGGGTTCAGGCGGTTCAAGACAGGCTGCCGTGTTCTCATTCTCTCCGATAACGGGTGAAATATATGTTTATATCGGCGGAAAAAATTACAACAAGAGCCAGTATGACAGAATTACGCAATCTGTCAGACCTCCGGGATCTGCTTTCAAGCCTTTTGTCTATGCTGCTGCTATTGAAAAGGGCTGGGGGCCGAATGATATTCTCGAGGACACTCCTGTTAATATCAACGGATGGAAGCCTCATAACTATGCAAACAGATACAGAGGACAGCTGCCGTTGTTTATGGGATTGACTGTTTCTTCTAATGTTATGGCGGCGAGACTAATCAAAGATGTCGGAGTTCGTTCTGTTATCGGAATTGCCCGCTCAATGGGAATTACTACTCCGCTTGAGTATGACATGACGATTGCTCTCGGTTCAAACGGCGTTAAACTTTATGAAATGACAATAGCCTACGGTGCTTTTGCAAACGGCGGGTTTAAGGTAAAACCGTATTCAATAGAACGAGTTGAAACTTCAAGGGGTAAAGTAATTTACCAGGCGCCGAAAACAAGAGTAATGAAGGTTTTAAACCTTAATACAGCGGCAGTGATTACTGCAATGTTGAAAACAGTAGTTGAAAGCGGTACGGCAAGATCTGCAAATATCGGAAAACCTGCAGCTGCCAAAACCGGAACAACAGATGACAACAAAGATGCTTCATTCTACGGATATACTCCGGATGTTGTTACCGGTATATGGGTTGGTAATGATGATAATACAAAGATGAACGGTGTATACGGTGGTACAATCCCTGCTTTGATTTGGAGGGATACAATGAAAGTAGCAACCCAAAAGTTTGGTTCAACGGACTTTGATTATCCGCCTATAGAACTTAAACGCTCTGCAAAGGCTGCTGTAAAAACTATTGAAAACGAGGATGTATCGGAAGAACCTCCAAAGCCGGAAATTCCTTCGGAAGCAACAAATGTAAATCAAAATCTTCAAATGCCTTCACCGGCGCAAAACCCTGTGTCATTTAACAATACATTTTTGGATCCGAATGCACAAAAAACTTCTCAGCCGGTGCAGCCGGTAGCACCTCCGGTTCCGCCGATTCCCGGAAGATAAAAATATAGCAGCAATAAAAAACTCCGCCGGATTGTCAGGCGGAGTTTTTTTATATTAATTAATGAATGAATTATTTTAATATATCCTGGAACATTTTTCTGATTTCTTGTTTGTTTGATTCAACAACTGTTCTTGCGTTTTCTACGCTCTGGTCATTTTTCTTTGACATTGCATCAAGAGCATCAACGAGGCTTGAGTAGTCAGCTTTGTCATAGGCTATTGAAACAAAAGGATTGTAGCCTACTGCTGATTCGTTGATTATATAGTTTGAACCGTCATCGGAATTATTTGTTTCTTTACCTTTTTGAGGAGCAGCCGGTTGTTGTTCCGGAGTTTTATCTTCAACTGTTTCTGTTGTATTGTCAGAAACTGTTTCTTGTCCTTCAGCAGCTGAGATTTCTGCTTTTGTTGCTGTGATATTTGAATTTGTTTTTGAAATATTTTTGTCGATGTTTGTAATATCTGAGCTTATTGAGCTGATTTCTGCATTAACTGTAGAAAGCTCGTCTTTAACAGATTTCAAGCTTGTTTGTTTTACTTCATTTTGTGATTCAAGTTTGTTGATAGCTTCTGTTCCGCTTGCAATTTGTGCCTGATATTTGTTGATATTTGTTTGTTTTGTTTCGATTTTTGAAAGCAAAGAAGAGTTTGTCTGAATTAATGCTTTGAGTTGTCCGTTCAAAGCAGAAATTTCAGAAAACATGGAAGATGAAGCGGATGTTGTAGATGTACCGACTTTTTGTGCTATGTATTGAGCAACTTCGCTTTCTTCGATTTCGCCTGATTGAACTTTTGCGTATGCTTCTTCTTGAGCATTTTGAATTTTTTGTCTTTGTGTATTTACTTCTTCATTTGATTGAGCAACGATTTCATCAATTTTGTCGCTCAATTTCTGGTTGAGTTCATCAGCTTCTTCTGTTTTTTCATCATATTGCTTTTGAACTGTTTCAAGTTCTTTTTGTTCAGCTTTGAGTTCTTCGTTATATTTTTTTATCTGTTCTTCGTATTTTTTGATTTGTTCTTCATTTGCTTCAATTTCAGCTTCAATTTTTTCTTTTCTTGTTTCGAGTGTTCTTTTTTGAGCATTCAATTCGCTTTTTTCAGCCTGTTTTTGTGATTTTTGAGCTTCTAATGCTTTGAGTTCTGCTTCATATTGTGCAAGTTGTGCTTCAAGTTTTGTTGTATCTTTTTTTGCTTCTTTTTCTTCTTTTGTTTCTTCTGTTTCAAAAAGACCTGTTGTTTCAACATCAGCAGAAGTTGAAGAAGTTTGAGCTGTTTTTGTAGTTGTTACATTGTTTACACTGTTTACTGATAAATCCATGGTTACACCTTTAAAATTACACACATTAATATAAAAACATTTTTGTATATACTATTTCAATAAAACTTATATCTGTTACATTTCGTTACAATCCTTTTCCTATTGTTTTGGCTATAAAAAAGAGGAGGGCAATTTTTTAACTGCCTCCCTCTTTTTATCCTTACATTTTAATAGTGCCCATATATTATTATTTTAAAGCATCTTGTAACAATTTGTTAATGACTTGAGGATTAGCTCTGCCTTTTGTTTCTTTCATAATTTGTCCGACAAAGAATCCCATAAGATTTGTTTTTCCGTTTTTGTATGCTTCAACCTGAGCAGGATTGTTCGCAAGAACTTTTTGTACAAGTTCTTTGATTGCGCCTTCATCGGAAATTACGCTCAATCCTTCTTTTTCTACGATTGTCTGAGGATCAGCACCCTGTTCAAGCATTTGAGGTAATATTTTTTTTGCAATATTGTTTGAGATTGTACCTTTAGTAATCATTTCAACCAAATCAGCAAGAGCTTTGGGTGCAAGTTTTGTCTTGTCTATGGTTGTGTTGTTTTCTTTTAAGAAAGCCGTGATGTCTCCGACCAGAAGGTTGTTTGCAATTCTGTAATCAGCGCCAAGCTTAAGAACTTCATCATAGAACAGAGCGGTCTCCATCTGTTCTACCATGACATTTGCATCGTATGCACTGAGACCGAGACTTTCATATCTTTTTCGTTTTGCTTCCGGAAGTTCGGGCATTTTTGCTCTTATTTCTTCAACCCATTCTCTTGAAATTTCAACTGGCATAAGATCCGGTTCCGGGAAGTAGCGGTAATCATTTGCATCTTCTTTGCTTCGCATTGTTCTTGTAACTTTTTGGTTGTCATCCCAGAGTCTTGTTTCCTGATCGACTTCTCCGCCTTCTTCAACGATTTCTATCTGTCTGTCAATTTCATATTCTATCGCTCTTTGCAATGCAGAAAAGCTGTTTATGTTTTTGATTTCGGCACGTGTACCGAATTTGTCTGAACCCTTCGGCATAACAGAAATGTTTGCATCACATCTCATAGAACCTTCTTCAAGGTTTCCGTCGCAAACGCCTATGTATCGTACAATATTTCTCAACTCTTCCATATATGCTCTTGCTTCTTCGCTGGATCTCATATCCGGTTCGGATACAATTTCCAGAAGCGGCGTGCCTGCTCTGTTGAGGTCAACAAGAGAGTATATTGAACCTGCCAAGCCGTCGGCACCTGCGTGTACAAGTTTGCCTGCATCTTCTTCAAGGTGTGCTCTTGTGATACCGATTTTTTTGCCTTTTATGTTTATGTAACCGTTTACACAAATAGGCTGGTCATACTGGGAAATCTGATATCCCTTTGGAAGGTCGGGATAGAAGTATTGTTTTCTGTCAAATTTGCATCTTTCGGGAATTTCACAGTTCAAGGCAAGTCCGAGAAGTATTCCCATATTTACACACTCTTTGTTCAGGACTGGCAAAACTCCAGGCATTCCAAGAGTGATTGTGCTTGTGTGAGTGTTGGGTTCAGCACCGAATTCTGTTGAATCGGGTGCAAAAATTTTTGATTTGGTCTTTAACTGGGCATGAACCTCCAGACCTATAACAACTTCATATTTATCTCTGACTGCTTGTGAAACCATATTTGCTTCCTCAAATCTAATACTTATTATGAAACAATTTTAGCACAAAAGAAATCAATCAATATATGTGTTAAACGTGATTTTGTTATAAAATAATAGAACTAATGGATGTGTTTTTCTCTGGAGAAAATTAATGTCAAAAGAAAATCTTATTAAAAATGAACCGGTATTGACTGAAAATGCGCTAAAAGTTCTTGAAAAACGCTACCTGATAAGAGATGCGTCGGGAAATGTAAAAGAAACTCCCGCTGAAATGTTTTATAGAGTTGCATCAGCTCTTGCGGAGGCGGACAAAAAGTTTGGTGCTGCCCAGAAAGATGTTGACAAAACTACGGAAGAATTCTACGAATACATTTCAAAACGCTATTTTATGCCGAATTCCCCGACACTGATGAATGCCGGCAAGGATATAGGACAACTGGCGGCGTGTTTTGTGCTTCCTGTAGAGGACAGCCTTGAGGGTATATTTGAAACTATTAAAAATACTGCCCTTATCCATCAGTCAGGAGGAGGAACCGGATTTTCTTTTTCAAGACTCAGACCAAAGAACGATATAGTTCATTCCACAATGGGCGTTTCTTCAGGCCCTGTCAGCTTTATGGAAGTTTTTAATGCTGCTACTGAAGCGGTAAAGCAAGGCGGCGCCAGACGTGGTGCAAACATGGGTATTTTGAGAGTTGATCACCCCGATATACTTGATTTTATTAACTGTAAAACGGATAATGACAAACTTAATAATTTTAATATCTCCGTTGCAGTAACAGACAAATTTATGAATGCACTTAAAGCCGGAGAGGATTATGAACTCATAAATCCGAGAACAAAACAACCGGCAGGAAAATTGAGTGCAAAAACGGTGTTTGATTTGATTGTTGACGGCGCCTGGAAAAACGGTGAACCGGGTATTATTTTTATTGACCGTATGAATGAATATAATCCGACACCGCAAATTGGTGAAATTGAATCAACAAATCCGTGCGGAGAGGTGCCTTTGCTTCCTTATGAGGCATGTAATCTCGGTTCCGTAAATCTCGGATTTATGCTGAAAGAAGAAAACAACAGTCTTTGTGTTGACTGGGAAAAATTGAAAAAAACTGTTGAAGTTGCAATTCATTTTTTGGATAACGTTATTTCAATCAATAAATATCCGCTGTCCCAAATTGCCCAAATGGTCAGAAGCAACAGAAAAATCGGGCTCGGGGTGATGGGATGGGCTGATATGCTTATGAAGCTCGGTATTGCATACAACTCTGAAGAAGGAACAAAGCTGGCTTCACAGGTTATGGAATTTATTGATTATCATTCAAAAGTAAAATCAGTTGAACTCTCAAAACAAAGGGGAAAATTCAGCAATTTTGAAGGCAGTGTCTACGATGGAAACTTCAAAGACGGAAAACCGTTTTTGACATACAAGTATCAGGGCAGATCAGCAGGCATGATTTCTGATGAGATGTGGGCTGAGCTCGATAATCAAATTGCAAAATACGGAATAAGAAACGCAACAACAACATGTATTGCGCCTACGGGAACTATCTCCATGATAGCCGGAGCATCGGGCGGAATAGAACCGTTGTTCGGGCTGGTGTTTATCAGAGATATTATGGAAGGAACAAAGCTCGTTGAAGCAAACCCGATTTTTGAAAAATATGCAAAAGAAAACGGTTTTTATTCAGAAGAACTGATGGAGCGGATTTCTTGTGACGGAACACTGATACATTGCAAAAATGTGCCAGTGGAGGCAAAAAAGATTTTTGTGTGTGCGCATGATGTGTCGCCCTACTGGCATGTAAAAATGCAGGCGGCTTTTCAACTGCACACTGACAATGCGGTTTCAAAAACAGTTAATTTTGTTGAGTGTGCAACAAGGGAAGACGTTGCAAAGACATATATTCTTGCATATGAGAACGGATTAAAAGGGATAACCGTTTACCGTAACAATTCTAGAATGCTGCAGCCAATGAATCTTCAACAAAAAGAAGATAAGAAAACTGAGATTGAAGAAAAATTCGTTGAACAACATTCGTCAGGCACAGACGAGCACAGATGTCCCGAATGCGGGGCGGTTCTGGGTTATGGCGAGGGCTGCTATATCTGTCTTAATTGCGGATATTCCGGATGTTTGTAAATTTTTTTAATCCAGTTTTCCCGTTTCCAGTAGTTTTTCTACATGAGAAATCATTCTCTGGTGAATTTCTTCACGTGGAAGTGTTCCGTCTATGCTGACAAAATTGTATTCTTCTTTCATTTTGTTGTATTCATCAAGACATTTTGCCTGATAAATTTTAAAACTTTCATAAAAATCAGTACTCAGACCGATGTCTCTTCCTGATTCCCAATAGTCCAAACCTGTGGTTCCGATTACACGTTTGAGTAAAATATCAATAGGCATATCCAGATAAAAGACGAGATCCGGTTTGGGCGCATAATCATACAGCTTTTTTACCCATTCCATATTCAGACCTCTTACGACATCTCTTGCAAATGCAGTATAAGTGTATCTGTCCAAAAGAACAACAAATCCCGAATCCAATGCCGGAATAATTGTATTCTCCAGTCTGTCCGCAAAATCTGCCGCATACAAAAGACTGAAAGTTGTTGCGTTTAAGAGGTTTCTGTCTTTTGCATCATCTATAACATTTGCAATCAGTCTTGATGTTTTCCACTCGGAAACCATACAGCCGTAGCTTTTGTCTTCAATCCATCTGCGCAGTTTTTCAATCTGGGTTGATTTGCCGGAGCCGTCGGTTCCTTCTATTACTATTAAAATACCTTTATGATTGTGTTTTGAGTTTTCCATTAAATATTGATTCCTTTTTTTGCAAGCAGATCAGTGACGTACTCTCTTAACAACACCTGTTTTGAGTGAATTGTGTTGTTTGCATCTATTCTGACCAGTCCGAATTCATCTACCATGTTTGAATATTCTTCATTAACTCTGTTTTGAAAAATAACATAGCTTTTGTAGGGATTGTTGCTGAGTTTTAGATCCATACCGGCTTCATAAAACGAAGGTGCTCTGTTTGCACAAATTCTCTCGAGGGAAATTTCTGCGGAAATGTTGTAATAAAGCGCCAAATCGGGTTTTATTGCAAAGCCGTACAAGTTTCTGACCCAGTCTCTGTCAACTCCTCTTGCCACATCTCTGGCAAAAGCCGTATAAACATATCTGTCTGCCAGCACGATAAAACCGGCTTTCATTGCGGGTATAATAATCTGTTCCAGCCTGTCGGCAAAATCTACCGCATGCAAAAGGCTGAAAGTACGGGGGCTCAAAAGGTTTTTCTTTTTTGCTTTTTTTGTTGTTTGAGAAATCAAATCAGATGAATTCCACTCGGTAAAAATTACATCAAGATTTTTTGATTTCAGCCAGTCTCTCAAAATTGCCAGCTGGGTTGATTTTCCTGAACCGTCAATACCTTCGACACATATCAGTGTACCCGGTAATTCGTGTGCGTTTGATAATCTCATTTTTGTCTCTTGCCAAATTAACTCGCTAAATAATTGAACATAATAATATCATATTTCTGATAACATTAACAGAGGTTTACGAACCTTATTCGAGAAATTTTGTGATAAGAAATATTGCAGCCAAGTATTCTTGACTCTTCATAATGATACAGCAAAAGTCGTCATCCTGAGGCTTTAACCTTCACGTCATCCTGAGCGTAAGAGCAAATGTACTTGTCGTCATTCTGAAGGAGTGAAACGACTGAAGAATCTTTTTGTAATAGATTCTTCGGCTATCGCCTCAGAATGACGTTGAGAGAGTAAGTTGGGCATACTTGCCCAACACATATTTTGGGCAAAAATCATTGTCTTTGAAATAAAAATCTCTAATTAAGATTACATCAGGGCTCCGCCCCGAACCCCATTTTAGATTCTTCGGTCATTTCATTCCCTCAGAATGACATATTTACGTTCGTCATCCTGAGGGCAGAGCCCGAAGGATCTTTTTGTAATAGATTCTTCGGCTAAAGCCTCAGAATGACGGAAAGAGTAGGTTGGGCATACCTGCCCAACAAATATATTTGTTTAAAATGACAGGCAGTTGTCATTCTGAAGCGTTAGAAATGCTTTGCCGCAAGGATAGTGCTGTGTTCAGAATCTTGCCAATCTGACGTGTTATCACCTATCTGATAAGATCCCGAAACAAGTTCAGGATGACAATATAGTTGTCATCCTGAGGCTTTAACCTTCACGTCATCCTGAGCGTAAGAGCAAATGTACTTGTCGTCATTCTGAAGGAGTGAA
>CALVEJ010000066.1 GCA_944326535.1 Candidatus Gastranaerophilales bacterium
TCCTTTGATAGTAACTTTTCTGTAATGGTTGTCTGTCTGATCGGGGAAGATAAGTCTTCTTTTGGAAATCGTTCCGTCAGGTTCTTTGTATTCAACCATATACCCCAGTTTTTCATCTTTGTAGGATTTGTACTCGGGCATTTCTTCTTTCACAACAAAGTAGTGAAGTTTCTTCAAATCTCCTTTCAGCGCTTGCTGAAACCATTCATGCTGGTCTGAAAAATGGTTCAAAATCAAATCTGCCTTGATTTTGAATCCCTTTTCTTTTGCTGCAGCCATAAACTCTTCAAACTCTGCCATTCCGCCCAAATCCTGGCGTACATTTCTCGGATCTCTAACATCAAAACCGGAATCGTTCATCGGAGAATCAGCAAAAGGAAGTATGTATATTGTTGTAACTCCAAGATCCTTCAAATAATCTAGCATACCGATAAGTGTTTTAAAAGTAGCCGGTTTACCGCTTTCATCAAGCCCGAATTGATCTGGATAAAACATATAGATAACTTCTTCTTTATACCAGTCGGATTCTCTTTTTATATCATCGTTATAAAGATCCTGGGCTCTTTGAAATTTTGCTTTCTTAATAATTTTTTCAACTTGCGGATAGATAACATCAACCTGCTCTTTACCGTATATATGAGCAATAGAATTTTTCATGGACAATTCCAGTTTTTTGGGTACCAGATTGTCATAGCTTAAATTTGAAACTTCTTTTATATTTTTTGACTTTCCGAGACTTGTAACCGAATATGATTGAGCCAAAACACCTGCACCTGAATATGCAAACAAAACCGTACAGAGTAAAATCAGGGAAATTATACGTTTATACATACTTTAATTTTTCCTTTTAGTGACTTAAACAATTATTATTTATTAAATAATTACAAGTCAATAATTGTTAAACTATAATAAGCTTCCTGTTTATGATACCTTAATACAAAAGAGCTAGGAATAAAGTCTATATGGAAGTTATAACAAATCCCGTAATCGTATCTGTAATCCTATTATGCATATTATGCATACTACGAATAAACGTTTTGCTCGCAATAATTATTTCTTCAATTGCTGCAGGTATTACAGCAGGAATGCCCGTTACAAAAATCATGCATACGTTTATATCGGGTATGGGCAACAATTCAGAAACGGCATTGAGCTATATTCTTCTCGGTGCATTTGCTGCAGCAATGACTCATACCGGTTTGGCGCCTATTCTTGCGAAAAAGATTACAAATGTGATAAAAGGCAATGCGCTTTTCTTGCTTGGGATAATAACCATTATCGCTGTTTTATCACAAAACCTTATACCGGTTCATATAGCATTCATCCCTATTTTGATACCGCCGCTTTTGCATGTTATGAATACAATGAAACTGGACAGACGGTCTGTAGCATGTGCGCTGGCTTTTGGTTTAAAAGCACCGTATATAGCAATTCCGGCAGGTTTCGGTTTGATATTTCAAGGATTGATTGCAGAAAATATAAGTCAAAACGGCATGCAGGTAAATGTGCCAGAAATTTGGAAAGCAAACTGGTTTTTGGCATTAGCAATGATTACCGGTTTGCTGATTGCTGTTTTTATTACGTACAGAAAACCAAGAGAATATAAAGATACCGCTATTGATATTGCTGATGAAGCTGAAAATTTTCAAAATCAAAAATTTAATAAAAATCATTATTTAACACTTCTTGCAGCCTTTGCAACACTGGCTGTCCAACTGTGGACAAACTCGCTTCCTCTTGGAGCACTGGTCGGTCTCACAGTAATATTCGGCACAGGGGCAATTGATCATAAAAAGATGGACAAACTTATGAACGAGGGCATTGGGCTGATGGGTTATGTAGCTTTTGTAATGCTTGTTGCAGCAGGTTTTGCTCTTGTTATAAAAGAGACTGGTGGCATTGACTCTCTTGTTCAGTTTGCATCCGCCTTCATGGGAGAAAGCAGGCTTCTTGCCGCAACAATAATGCTTGCTATAGGACTTTTTATCACAATGGGAATAGGAACCTCCTTCGGAACAATCCCTATACTGGCAGTTTTGTTTGTACCTGTCTGCGCAAAAATAGGACTGAGCCTGCCAGCAACTATCATAGTATTATCCGCGGCTGCAGCTCTGGGTGATGCCGGTTCTCCGGCTTCCGATACTACACTCGGACCGACAGCGGGTCTAAATGCAGACGGACAGCACAATCACATAATCGATACCTGCATACCGACATTTTTGCATTACAACATTCCATTGATTATATTTGCCGTTTTAGCGGTTTATATTTTCTAATTTTTAAATAGTCAGATTTCTCAAATCGAAAAGTAAAAAATCAGACTCAAGATCAACACCGGATATTTCAATATATCCGGATTCATCAACAAAAGAAATTCCGTCCCCTGCCTCAAGAATACTGGAGTTTACTTCTATAGCTCCTCTTGCCACCTGAAGCCAAAATTTTCTGTTCTCTGGCATTTCATACACAATAGTTTTGTCAGCTTCAAGCAGTGACCTGTAAATAGATGCATCCTGATGAATTTTTAAAGACTCTTTTCTTTCGTCCTTTGAAACAATCAATTTTAGTTCATTTTTCATTTCATCTTCCGCAAAAAATTTTTGTTTATATTCGGGTCTTAAATTTTTTCTGTTCGGAAGAATCCAGATTTGCAATATGTGAGATCTTTCGCTCACAGAAGGGTTAAATTCACTATGCATAATACCCGTTCCGGCACTCATTGCCTGAACATCACCGGGGCGCAGAAATGTTTCGTTTCCTTCAGAATCTCGGTGTTCAAGGACACCTTCCAGTATAACGGTTATTATCTCCATATTTGAATGGGGATGCTGTTCAAACCCGCTTGAAGGAGCAATTATGTCATCATTAATTACCCTTAAGTCACTAAACCCCATATTAAAAGGATCAAAATATTGTGCAAAAGAGAAAGTATGTGCACTTTTTAGCCAATCAGTAAGGGTTTTTCCCCTGTCTTCTCTCAATCGTAATTTATACATAAATAATTATTCCCGCACTATTATTACGATTAAAAGTATATGCTTTAACAAGTATTGATATAATGACTTGTAATCTAGGACATCTGTTCAGTTAAAATTGATTTTAAAATTTTGGAAAGCAAAATATCCTGCTTTAAAAACTCTTCAATCCCCATATGTTTATATTTTTCGGGTGTTAAAGAATTGTGCAAAGCAACAATGCCTTTTGTATGTTCAAAAAAATCCCGAACAGAACAAATATTTGAAAAATAATACTTTTGATATAAATACTCACCGCCCATACCGTAAATTGTTTTTTCCATATAATATCCGCTTGCTTCGCAATCAAGCAGCAATGCATCTCTCTCTTTAAAGTCCTTTATTGTATCATTGATAATAAAGTTTCGTCTGCTATTAGAGACAGCGGGCAGATACTTTGCAAAAGTGTATCTTCTAATCAACTCTTCCAGCACCGGAGCATTTTTGTTAGCCATCATAAAACCGCTGCACACATTGTTTGCTCCGTCAGAAAAAAGAATCAAATTTGTGCTCCTGAGCAAAATTTCCTGCGGAAAAAATTTTTCAGTAACAATTGTATCTGCATCAAGAAAAATTCCACCGTTAAAAAATAAAACAGAAGCAGCAAGATAGTCAACAAAGTAAGGCAGCTTTTTCTCTCTATAATCTAAAGAGAACAAAGAATTAATTACACTTTCCGGAAGAACTCCTTGTATATTCTCCTGTGTTAAAACAACAATCTTATAGCCGTCGGGCAGATTTTTATACCACGTTTTTATGCACAAATTCAGATATGCGGGAGAATTTGCTTCCAGATATGTATAAATCGTTTTATTGTAGCCCGTATTCATAAAAAATTTGATTATTTTCCAAAAGAGAAATTAACTTATAAAAACTTAAAAACAGCGCTAAGCCTGACAGAAAAATACAATGTATAACGCCTTGTATTTATTTATAATACGTCATAAAACGCCTAAGTCAATACACAACATAAAAATAATCAGTTGTTTTAGGTCGTTAAATTAATCATTTAAGACCTATATACTTAAACGAAAGGATGTTTTTATGACAAATTTCAAACTCGGCGTAGGAAACAATATTAAATTATTGAGAAAAGCAAGAAATATTACTCAAGAGGAACTTGCGGAAACTATCGGCATTCACTCAAGACAACTGTCAAAGATTGAAACCGGTGAGCATTTCCCTTCTTGCAAAACTTTGGAAAAATTGTGTGTTGCTCTTGATATCAAACCGAGAGAATTATTTGACTTTGAATTTTTGATAGAAGAAAACGAAGGCGCTCTTACCGGCACTGACAATACTGTTGCTTTTACCGTAAGTTCTTCAAAAACCGGCGAAAACAATATATACAACTTGAGACCTGAAAATATTTCAAAAGAAAATCTCCCCAGAACAAGTACCGATGAAAGCATGGCAAAAACAGCAAAAGCAATAAACAAACCTGTTTTTGTAGAATATTTTGAAGAAAACAAAGCATCAAAGATTGTAGTCTTCTATCCTGACGGAAAAGAAAAAGTTATCAAAAACTCGGTTGATGTTGAAGCAAAACAAAATATTATTTACTTTATGAACGAGATAAAGAAAATAGTAAAAGAACCAACCGCAGTCAAATTCTTGAAAACTTCAATCAGATCTTTGAAAGAAGACGAAGCATTAAAAGAACTCGGTATTATTATCGAAGGCATGAAAATTGCCCGAGGTATAGAATAAAGCAAACTAATCTTTATCCGTAAACAACAAAGACAACTGCGGAACCTCAACAACAGGTCCTTTGTTTTTTCGTTTGTTTACGGATAAATCTTTTGAATAATCAAGCTGCATTTTTGTCATCATATCCTCTGCTGTTTTGATAACACTCGGCGGCAGCCCTGCCATTTTTGCAACCTGAATTCCGTAACTTTTGCTTGCCGAGCCTTCAATAACTTTTCTTAAGAAGATTATCTCTCCGTCGTTTTCGGAAATTGTCACACGATAATTTTTTATTTGCGGAAACATAGAACTCATAACATTCAATTCATGGTAATGTGTTGCAAAAATTGTTCTTGCCTTAATCTTTGCAGCAATATACTCTGCAACGCTCCAGGCAATCGCAACACCGTCATATGTGCTTGTTCCTCTTCCGATTTCATCAAGAAGAATAAGACTCTTTTCTGTTGCCGAATTGAGAATAAAAGCTGTTTCATTCATTTCAACCATAAAAGTAGACTGACCCAAAGACAAATCATCCACCGCACCGACACGGGTAAATATTTTGTCAACAACGCCTACTCTCGCTGCATCTGCAGGAACAAAGCTTCCAATCTGGGCAAGAATAACAATGAGAGCATTTTGCCTCATATAAGTAGATTTACCTGCCATATTCGGACCCGTAAGTATCATAAACTGAACATCCCGCTGTGATTCATTATCAGCAACAAGTTTTAAATCATTTGATACATACTGCCCCATCGGCAATATTTTCTCCAAAACAGGATGTCTGCCCTCTTTTATATATAATTCGTTAGAGTCATCGACTACGGGACATATATATTTATTTTCTATTGCACAGACTGCAAACGAAATCAAAACATCAAGATTTGCAAGCCCCTGGGCAAATTCCCTGATTGCATCAACAAATTCCTTTGAATATTCCCTAAGATCAGAGAATATTTTATATTCCAGTTCAATGGATTTTGATTGAGCGGAAAGAACGTCTGATTCATGTTTCTTCAATTCTTCCGTAATAAACCTTTCACCGTTAGTAAGGGTCTGTCTTCTGATATATGAATCAGGAACCATGCTCAAATTAGAATTTGATACCTCAATAAAATAACCGAATGTTTTTGAAAACCCGACTTTCAAAAATTTTATGCCGGTTTCTTCTTTTTGTCTGTTTTCAAAATCGATAAGCCAGTTTTTTCCTCCTGTGAGTAAATCTCTGTAATAATCCAAATCTCCGGAAACTCCGGATTTTATAACATTTCCGTCCTTAACCACAATAGGAGCATCCTGAGAAATTGTTTTTTCAACAATTCCGGCAAATTCCAAAAGATTGTTTTTACCTTCAGCCAAAGAATTCAAAAGTTTTGAGTCAAAAACTTTCAACAGTTCTTCAAATTCCGGAATTAAATTCAAAGTATCTTTCAACGCAAGAAAATCTCTGGGATTTGCGCTATTGTTGCTGATTCTTGTAGAAGAACGCTGAATATCATATACTTTTTCAAGCAGCCCGATTAATTTTATTCTCGCCTCTGTATTTTTGATAAGTTCTTTTACCGCATTCTGGCGCTCAATAATTTTGTCTATATTTTTTAACGGCTGATGAATCCACTTTTTAAGAAGTCTTGCACCCATATTTGTTTTGGTATTGTCAATTGCCCATAACAGCGAGCCGTATTTTGATTTGTCTCGTGAAGTTTCCGTAAGTTCAAGATTGCGCCTTGTGTTAGAATCAATAGAAACAAATTGGGTAAGACTGTATACATCAATTTTTTCAAATTTAGGAAAATTTTCTTTCTGTGTTCTGAACAAATATTCAAAAATAGCCCCTGCAGCACAAAATCCCGTTTTGCACTGTGAAAAGCCGAATGCCTCAGCAGTTTCTACTTTAAAAATCTCTTTGATATTTTTTTCTGCCCTGTCTTCATCATATGCAGCATAACTTATTTTTGAACAGTTATAGTTTGATACTATTTCTTCCGGAAGATCAATTTTTTCATCACCTATAAACTGAAACGGCAGTACTTTTTGAGAAATCTTCGGAACAACTATTTCCGAAGGCTTAATTCTTGAAAGCTCACTCAAAAGCTGTTCAAAATCTGTCTGAGTAACTTTAAATTCGCCGGTTGAAATATCAGTATAAGCAAAACCGTAAAGCCCCGTCTTTTTATCCTTGATTATTGATGCAAGGTAATTGTTTACATTAGACTTCAAAAGGTTTGATTCAGTAAGAGTTCCTGCTGTAATGGTTTTTATTATATCCCTCTTTACCAGACCTTTTGCGGATGCCGGATCCTCAAGCTGCTCGCAGATTGCTATTTTGTGACCTTTTTCAAGCAGCCTGGGCAGGTAATTGTCAACGGCTTTTGCAGGAATTCCCGCCATAGGTATACGTCCGAGATTTCCGCCTTCCCGGCTCGTCAAGGTAATTTCCAAGTCTCTTGACAGAGTAATGGCATCTTCAAAAAATGTTTCGTAAAAATCGCCCATTCTATACAACAAAAGAACCTCGAGATTATTTTTTTTAATCTCCAGATACTGTTTCAGCATGGGTGTTGCTTCGTTTATATCAACATCTGTACTGTTTATATAATTTATTTCTGATTTAGCCATGTTCCCCCTCACATCTATAAAAGAAATTTACTATAAATCACAGGCTTTTTCAATTCATTAAAAATTTGCAAAAAGTTATGTTGACATAGAATTATGTCTTAGATATATTATTTTTACGGTCAAGGAATTGATTGTCACAGGCTCCCATCGTCTAGAGGCCTAGGACACATCCCTTTCACGGATGCGACAGGGGTTCAAATCCCCTTGGGAGTACCATTTGAAAAAAGCGGTTTTATTTTTAATTAGAACCGAGATAATATAAAAAGAGCCTTTCGGCTCTTTTTTATTGTTTAATAATATTTTTAAAATATAGATTTAGTTGTTATGTATGAAGCTTCAAGCAGCAACTATATATTTTCCTCGATTTAATTGAGAGACAAAGGCTGCCGGCAGGCAAGAAAATCTCTATTGACTGTTTTTTTGATTTTTAAAGTTTACATTACTTGACAAGCGTCAAGTAATGTGTCAATATAAATTAGTACTTTGTAATTATATATACTTCACTATTAGACCAGGAGGAAAATGGAGAATTTAAAAATTGAGACTATTACGGAACGATTATTCCCCGAGAAATTTAATGAAAAGCTTACGCCCAGCCAAAAATTTTCTGCAGAAATAGGCAAAGAGCTTTTACGCTGTCAAAGCCCTAAAGAAAAATAGAGTCAACAATAAGACCGAAAATAAAAATAATTAACAGGACTACTGGAATTGAAGCAAAAACTATTCCGGTAAAAAACAATATGGTATGAATTTTTTTAATTTTATCAGGTATTTTATTAAAAATTTTGTCATACAACGTTAGCTTATAGCAACAAAAATTTGATTCTATAAATATTAAAACAACCAAAGTTACATCTATTAATAAAAAACATTTAACGATATCAATAAACCATAAAAAATGTCCGACAGTTACTTCAAAATTATCAGTTGGTCCATCTTTTAAACTTTCTTCTATAGCTTGCGGATAGTAATAAAAAAAGATCAGCAAAGAAAAAATGACAAAAGCATAACCTGCCAATGATAACAAATTTAAAGAAAAGTATTGCTTAATTTTCTTCATATTGGAATTTTAGCATGAAACAGAAAGGATTTAATTATGTCTTACGGAAATGATTATAGTAAAAAGATATATGCAAAAACCAAAAAATATCAAAAAATATACGGATTTGAAATCGGTGAAGGTAAACACGATACTTGGAATAATGAAGCCGATGCTTTCAAACATACTTTTGGAGCGGCAGAAATATCTTTAACAAAAGGAGGTTCTTTTGCAAGCAAATTAATTGGTGATTTTCTTGAATGGCAAGGACGAAAAGATATGGGACAATCCGGCGGTGAGGAAAATATGGACAAATGGAATAATGCAATCGGTCGTAAAATCGCAGATGAAATACGAGAAGAAAGCCGTCATAGATTAATTAAAAGAGAAGATTTGGATGATCTTATTGCAGAAAAAGTAATTCAACGCCTCAGAAAAGGAGACCTTATCACACACCCATCAGACCCGAGAAAATACAGAACCCCCGCCCAAAAATTTTCTGATGAAATAAAAGCCAAATATCATAAAATGCAAGAGGAACGTAAAAGGAAATATCCTGTTTTTAGAAAGGGGAGTTCCTCAGCGAAAAGTTCATCAGGTAAAGGCCGCTGTCTTGTCGGCTCGCATGTAACGGCAATTCCGTGTTTTATTTAAGTGACTTTGTCACTATAAACAAAAGCACTCCAGCCTCAGCTCGCCGCCGCTGGGTAACTATTAACGGCAATCATGTCTTCATAGAGGATTAATTCCAAGTCAAAAGAGCAGGTATGCAAGAAAATCTCTATTGACTGTTTTTTTTGATTTTTTAAAGTTTACACTACTTGACATTTGTCAAGTAGTGTATCAATATAAATTAGTATTTTTTAATTATATATACTTCACTATTAGATCAGGAGGAAAATGGAGAATTTAAAAGTTGAGACTATTGCACAATGGTTGTTAATTTATTTGCATAAAAAATAATGCAATAAACAAAAAATAGGTTAAAATAAATTTATGAAAAAAATTCTTGTTTTAATATCATTAATATTGGTTTCTTCCGGTTGTACCAAAGTACAGGAAAATAAGATTGTCACAGAACAGCAGCAGTGCCCTTCTTGTGAAGAATACTGTAAAGAACACCCCGTTGTTAAAGAACCTGAAATACCTGAACCCGCAAAACATCCTATTGATATAGAAGAAGAAAAATGTATAAAAATTGCGGATACTTCTGATATAGGAATGGGTAATTGTGCACTTGAGGCAACAGATGCTTGGTTTAAAGAGATTGATAAAAATTTAATGACTTTAAAACAAATGCTGCCGCCTAATAAGTACGAAAAAATAGCCGATTCACAGAAAAAATGGGAAAGTTATATAAAATCCGAATTTGATGTCAACGAAAATGTTATTTTCTATAAGACAGG
>CALVEJ010000067.1 GCA_944326535.1 Candidatus Gastranaerophilales bacterium
TCGTTGATAACCGAGAACAGCGCTCGGACTCGCAGTTTGATACAAACGATCACCCCGTCAAATCCAAAACGTCCCCATAATAAAGAGATATTTTGAAAGTCTTTTTTTATGCTGAATACCAACATTATTCTGTTGGGCAGGTATGCCCAACCTACGCTTAAGTTACGTTGTCGAAAACTGAACGTTTCCGCCAACTTCACTTTGGCTTTCGCTTTCAAAACGTCCCCATATCCATATTATTTTTATTTCAATGTGCTGTGTATTTATTATTATAGCACAGATTTTACGCAATTCTATCATTCAAAACAAAAGTATGTATGTGATTTGAGAGTTCTTTTTTGTATCTTTCTATATCCGGATTGTGCACAACATCAAAGGCAAAGAAAGTTTTTATAGGCTCCATTGCACAGTATCGATGCAGTTTGTGAAGCGGAGAAATAACCTCTTCGGGGCTTTCTCCGTTAAAAAATCCGTTTATATCATCAAAAGCATCTGCCGGTGAATTGCAGGTAAAAGAAAACATATAACGTTTTCCTGTCATCAACCCGCCACAGCCGTAGTCTTTTGAGCCGGTGTAAAATATATTGTAGAGAAAGACCTCGTCTATATATTTTTTAAAACTCCAGGGTACATAAAACCAATTCATCGGTGTTTGGTAAATAATTACATCTGCATTTTTGTATTTTTCTGTTTCTTCATCAATATTGTATCCGTTTTCAATAACGGTTGTTTGGACGTTGTTATCTGTGCTGATGATAGAAACAATTTCGTCAAAAAGAGTTTTGTTAAGTTTCCCCTCTGCATAGGGATAGTATTTGTGTCCGTTTATAATCAAAAAGTTCATAAATAATAAATACTGTTATGAAAAATATATTACATCAGGATTGTGGATAGTTTCAGTCGGCAATATCAGTGAGAATTTTGTAAAAAAGTCTTATATTTTCATCAGATTGTCTGCTGAGAATAGTTTTTATTTCTTTTAGAATTATTTTTCTGTCTTTTAAATGTGCTGTTTGAAAAAGCTCATAAGATTCTATTTCAAGTGCATTAGAAATTTTAATGAGTAAATCAAGAGAAGGAACATTTATGCCGCATTCCACTCTGCTAAGATGCTTTGAGTCAATACCGACAATTTAATACAACTTTTCTTGAATAAAACCCTTTGTTTTACGCAATTTTTTATTCTTTTCACGTTAAATCTTTGTTATTCATAATAATTCAGTTAAAATCAGACAATTTGTTCATTGCAAAAAACATCGTTAAAAATTAAGTTTGTGACCGGTTCTTGACTTTGTATAGTGGTAAAAGCTACAATTGTTGCGTAAATGTATATGGAAAAGTGATATTTAGTGACTAATTTAATACCGAAAATAATTCACTATGTTTGGGTGGGAAATACTGAAAAGCCGCAGTCATTAATAAAATATATTGAAAGCTGGAAAAAATACTGTCCGGACTATGAAATTGTGGAGTGGGATAACGAAAAATTTGATAAGATAAAAAATTCTTATTCCCAACAGGCTTTTGAGAATAAAAAATGGGCATTTGTATCGGATTACATCAGACTGTATGCTTTATACAACTATGGCGGAATTTATCTTGATACTGATGTAGAAATTACACAAAATATAGACAGATTTCTTGTACATGATTTTGTTACCGGATACGAGAAATGGGAAAATTTATATTCGCCCGTGACTGCATTTATGGGGGCAAAACAGGGTAATGTTATAGTAAAGGATCTTTTAAATTATTATCAAACAAATGATTTTGAGACAAAAGACGGTCTGGATCTGAAACCTAACACGCAGAGAATTTCAGAATATTTTATGAAAAATTATGGTCTTAAAAGACCTTTTGACGGTGCACAAACAACGGAATTATGCAAAAATTGCGTAATATATCCATATTATTATTTTTGTATAAGGGAGGAAGGAAAAGAAAATTTTGCCGTTCACCATTTTAACGGTTCGTGGCTTGATAGCTATAATAGAAAAAATATTTTAAAAATCGGAAAATATACGATTGCAAAGCTGAAGTACAGGGATGGTAAGGATGCCTCCATATTGCCGCTTTTGAAAAATGAAAAGTTGATAAAACTTGTTAAGATAAAATCCGGCAGATTTTTAGTGTTCATAAAGCAAGAATAGATTTCGAAAAATTACTCTTTTGCCGGTTGCTCGTTGACGTGGCAGGAAGCGGGAGGCGGTGATGCAATAACGGGTTGAATTAATGAAAAAAGTAAAATATTGTTTGGAAAATATAAAATCTTTAATAAATTTGTGCAGAAATAAAATAATTTTTGTATATAGAAAAAAATACCAGAAATGCAGGAGATATAAACTGCTCTCCCGTTTTGTATTTTGAAGAATTTAAAAACTATTGTTCGATTGATATATTAAACTTGCCAAACATCCGCATAAAAAACAAAACTATAATAGTTGGCGGCGGATGTCTGTTCCAAAAATTTTTTGAAAAAAACTGCACATACTTGACAGGCTATCAGAAAATAACAAAGTAATATACTGGGGCGTTGGAACAGACAATACAGCCGGTGAAAAATTTTTGAATCTTGATTTTTTAAAAAAAGCGGTTCTGGTTGGGATGAGAGATAAAAATACAAAATACGATTTTGTTCCTTGTGCCAGTTGTATGTCCCGCTTGTTTGATACATATATGAATACAAAACCGTCGCAAAATCTTTCTTTTTATCTTCATTCTGATTATAGTACGCACTGTTTTGAATATGCAAAAAGATTTCCTCTTTTATTTAATAAGGATAACAAAACATTTGAAGAAATAATTCAATTTATAGCAGATCCGGAGATACTTGTCACAAATTCTTATCATGGTGCATATTGGGGCGCTTTACTGCAAAAAAGAGTTGTTCTTGTTTCCTGGTCAGATAAGAACGGAAACTGCTGGTTTTCTGATAAATTCAAGCAGTTCCCCTTCAAACATACAGTTTGTGCGAATTTGGATGAATTGCCGATGTGTGTTGAAAATACTGAACCAAATTACGGAGTATTGGAGTTTTCACGTCAAAAGAATATTGAGTTTAAAAATAAAGTAATGAATAATATTTAATTGACACTGATTTCCGTGATATAATTTTAACCACGTGACAGTTAATAAAGGGAATAAAAAATGCTGGATATGAAATACTGCGAACTCAGCAAAGACGGCTTTGGCTGCTGTATGACCGTTAAGGAAACTCTTTTTAGCGGACAGTCTGATTTTCAAAAAGTTGATATTTTTGATACAGAATCTATGGGAAGAGTTCTTACTCTTGACGGTTTGATGATGACAACAGAGAGAGATGAATTTTATTATCATGAAATGATTTCTCATATTCCGATGATGAACCACCCAAATCCGGAGACAGTTCTTGTTATTGGCGGCGGAGACGGCGGAACTATCAGAGAAGTTTTGAAACACGATACAGTGAAAAAAGTTGTGCTATGCGAGATTGACGGTATGGTTGTTGATGCTTGCAAAAAGTATCTTCCGACAATAGGATGTGAGCTGGATAATCCGAAAGTAGAGGTCAGAATTGAAGATGCAATTGAATTTATCAAAGACAAAAAAGCACAATATGATATTATCTTGATTGATTCAACCGATCCTATGGGTCCCGGTGAAGGTCTTTTTACTGAAGAGTTTTATACAAATGTAAAACAAGCGCTTAAAGAAGGCGGTATTATGTCTGCCCAGTCAGAGTCACCTTTTATCAATCAGGAAGAGATGAAAAAAATGTATCCGCTTTTGAGAAGAGTATTCCCTATAGTTGATACTTTTACCGGTCCTATTCCTTCATATCCGGGAGGATACTGGAGCTGGTGTTTCTGTTCGGAAACAGTAAAACCTCTTTCTTATATAGATGAAAAGAGAGCCGAAAAAATATCGAAACAGTGCAAAATTTATAACAAAGAATATCATCTTGCCCGTTTTGCTCTTCCAAACTTTGTAAAAGAGCTTGTGAAGTAAAAGGCTTGTTTAGAAATTGTTCGAGAAAAATTCGTGACAAGGAGCACTCTGCCGAATAAAAGCTGACTAAAAGTCAGGTTTTATGAGAGGAAGACATGAACGAATTTTTGGAGTGACACATTGAAAAGGTGAGCAGGTGCTGGCTGCGGTCAGCGGAATCAGACTGGCACGCCGTGAGCGAAGCCCCCAGTGCCACTACGGAGGAAAACGGTGAGTTTTCCGTAGTGTCTGATTACAAGACAGCCGGCAGCACCTGCGATACTAGATTAGATATATTATGACAAAGAAAGTGCCGCTGTACACTGCTTGGATGTTGGGCAGGGAGTGTATTGCGGCACTGTGGTTTGGTTAATAAGAGATGGGGTTCTAAGTATTTATTGTTAATTTGCCTTTTTTCTTTAAATATTTTGTAATTCCCCAGACAACAAAAATTGCTGCAAATGTATAAACCCAAAGAGGAATTAAAAAGAACGAATGAACCTCAAAAAATCCTCTGACTATTTCAATTCCTACAAAGGCAATGATTGTTGTAAGCCAGGTATCGTGTTCATTTTTAAAAACTTTTTTTAGTGAAAACTTTCTGTCAGGTTTTTCAAAATTTTTGAATGAAGGAATCAGGCAGTTAACTCTCTGTGCCCAGTCTTCATATGTTTTTCCGAATTTGTTGAGAAGAAATTCTTCTTCTCTCAAAATAATCAATGTGTAAATAATCAGCATTAATAGAGAGTTTGCGACAATAATCTCCCAGCTTTGCGACATAGCTGTTATGCCGAGAAATATAAAGAAATTTCCAAGATAAAGGGGATTTCTTACAATAGAATACATACCTTTTGTGTTTAGTGATTCTGCGATTTGTGTTCCTCTGTTTCTTCCGGATGTTCCTTCCGGTACAAATCCTATTGTTAGAATTCTGATAACAATACCTATGAGTGTTATCGCAAAACAAGCTATTTCAAAAGGGATGCTTTCTGTGACACTTCTAAAGTCTTCGAGCTCAACCAGTATGATTAGCAAGTACGGTAAGAATTGCAGCCCACGGTTGTCAAAACAGTAATCTCCCATATTTTTTATTTTTACACTTAATAACATTAATGAAAAATCCTCTCAATAACTACAAGATTGTTATTGTACTAACAATTACTATAACAACAATTAGCATACTAACAATAAAATGTCAATATGCGTGTTTGAGTTGGCGGATTTGTATATTTATAATAAAATTAATTTAGAAAAAGGAAGTATCTATGAGTGCAAAACCCATTGTCGCCGTTGTAGGAAGACCAAACGTAGGAAAATCAACATTTGTGAACAGGATTGTCGGCTCCAGACAGTCTATTGTGGATGATCAGCCCGGTGTTACGAGGGACAGAATTTATTTTGACGTGCATTGGCAGAACAAAGAATTTACCTTGATAGATACAGGCGGTATTATTCCCGGCGATGAAGATGAAATTATGCTCAACATCTTTACACAGGCAAAAGTTGCCTGTGATGAGGCGGATAAAATTATATTTCTTGTTGACGGAAAAGAAGGAATAAATCCTGTTGACTATGATATTGCAAATGTGTTGAGAAGAAGTAATAAGCCTGTTTATCTGGCAGTGAACAAAATTGATTCTCCCGAACATTTCAATATGACTTCGGATTTTTATGCACTTGCGCTCGGGGAGCCTCATGCTATTTCCGCATTGCACGGTTCCGGCGGTGTTGGTGACTTGCTGGAAGCGATTACTGCTGATTTTGAAGACAATGAAAATGATAACGATACTTCTCTTATTCGTCTGGCAATTGTGGGAAAACCAAATGCCGGAAAGTCTTCTATTGTCAATGCCCTTCTCGGTGAGGACAGGGTTATTGTCAGTGATATATCGGGAACAACCAGAGACAGCATTGACTCAAAAGTAAAATATGAGGGTGAAGAGTTTGTTCTTGTTGACACCGCAGGAATAAGAAAAAAATCAAAAGTAAACTGGGGTGTTGAAAAGTTTGCTGTTGACAGAGCAATCAGGGCAATCAGAGATTGTGATATAGCAGTGCTGGTAATTGATGCTGCGGACGGACTTACCGATCAGGATAAAAAGATTTCACAGATTGTTGTAGAGGCAGGCAAGGGGCTTATTATTGCCGTAAACAAATGGGATCTTGTTGAGGACAAGGACAAATCAGATCCTACGGCAAAGTATACTCAAAAACTAATGAAAGATGCTCCGTTTTTGGATTTTGCTCCGAAAATTTTTATCAGCGCCAAAACAAAACAGCGTCTCGTCAGCATATATAAACAGGCGAAAGAAGTTTACGCCCAGTGTACAAAAAGGGTGTCAACCAGTATTTTAAACAAAATACTTCTTGAGGCTATGGCAATGAATCCGCCGTCAACAAAAAAAGGCAAGAGACTCAGAGTTTATTATGCGGCGCAGGTCAAAACAGCGCCACCTACTTTTATTCTTTTTGTGAATGACGAAGATCTTGTTCAGGACAGTTACAAAAGATATCTCGAAAATAAAATGAGAGAATCTTTCGGATTTTTCGGCACACCGGTGAGAATGTCATTCAGAGAACGTAAGGAAAAAGCATAGCCCCATTGATTTGCTGTTTATCAATGCTATTGAATACAGGGCATCTTCTGTAAGATGGTGCACAATTATCCCTTTAACTCTTTCAATATCTGAGAATGAAGAACTCCTGCTCTTGACAGGTGGTTTACAAGAGTTTCATATCTTGCTTCCTGTTCACCGAAAGGCACTCTCATTTTTACAAGCTCATCTACGGATTTGTTTATTTTGTCCAATCTTCCTATAGTATCTCTGACCATCATAGAACGAACAAAAGGTGTAAAGTTTCGGATAAATTTTGAACGGCGAAAAAGAATTTTTAATTGTTTTGTTAACTTGTTTTTAAACTTTTGAGGAAAATCCAATACTTTTACAAGCACTGATGTCATTTTTGTATCAATATTTTTTGAATTGTATTCGATTTTTACATTCTCAAGATTTTGGAGCAGAATTTTTTTCTGCAGATTTAATTCTTCAAGTGCCGGAACATCTTTTATTGTTTCTGCAACAATAATTTTTTCGTTGATATCTTTTAAGTTTGCTTCAATTTTTTCTATTCTTTTTTCGAGTTTTAGTTCCGTATCATCAAGAACGTTGTATGCCGCATCTTCAAGCATTGTTGAGTCGTATGCGTTCAATCTTTTTTTCAAAACAAACGGCTGTTGTGCACAATGCGTGTTGAATACGGAAGTCGTTTTTGCAATAGCGCTGTCATATTTGTCTATGTCAACAGACAGCTGCTGTTTTGTCAGCTGAAAAAATCCCGCATTGCCTGCCGGCTGTTTATCGGCATTTGGATTTGTATTTTTACTGTTGTTAAGATTGTTTGAATCCATTTGTCCTTGAATTATTTCTTCTTAAAAATTCCTGATACGTGTTTCCAAGATGTAGAAAGAAAGTTTTTTACCGGAGTGCGGTATTTGAACAACAAAATTCCTCCTCCTATGACTATACCCCAATTTACTATTTTTGATAAGAGGGCTTTTCTTTTATCCCTTTTTACATTTTTTTCTGCTGTTTTGTTTTGCAGATTTCCCATTATTTCTTTAAACTTGTCTTCGCCGAGTTTTAGCTCATCATAGACAGAGTATTTGTAGAATTTTGACGGCGGGTTTACAACAAAATTTCCCGGTTCGTATTTATTAGAACCGTTCAATGTATAAGCGCCGACAGGCTGCTGAGAGATTGTACTGTTTATACCTACGGGTGCAGTCATTTTTTACCTTACACTTTCACTCTTTTATTAAAACAGGTCAGTGTCGGTTTTTGCATGATTTTGTGGATTAATGTTAATTTTGTTACAAATATCCAAAATATACAAAAAATCTTTAGTAATTTGATTACGCTTTAAGTAAAATAAACACAAAGCAATATCAAATTAAAGGAAACAGTATGGATAGATTTGTCGGAATTATCGGGATTGTGTTGATTTTGGGGATAGCATATGCGCTTTCAAACAACCGAAAAGCAATATGTTTGAAAACGATAGTTCCGGGATTTGTGCTTCAGGTGCTTTTGGCAATATTTGTTTTGAAAGTTCCGCTCGGACAAAAAATCTTTCATGCTATAGGGCTTTTTATACAAAAGATACTTGATTTTTCAAATGAAGGCGGAAATTTTGTATTCGGTGTTCTGACAAACAGCCCTGCGAGAATGGAAGAATTATTCGGTGCGGGAACAGGATTTATCTTTGCTCTGAAACTTATACCGACTATTATTTTCATTCTTATTCTGGTAAATATTCTTTATTACTATGGAATTATGCAAAGAGTCGTTGAATTCTGTGCAAAAATAATGTACAAAATAATGAACGTATCAGGTGCTGAATCTCTGTCAAATATTGCATCTGCTTTTGTCGGACAGGTTGAAGCACAGATTATGATTAAACCGTATCTTGCTACGATGACCATGTCAGAGCTGCTTGCATCAATGACAGGTTCTATGGCTTGTATTGCCGGTGGAGTTATGGCAATGTATGTGGGAATGGGAATTCCTGCGGAATATCTTCTTGCCGCATCAATAATGGCAGCACCCGGCGCTCTTGTTATTTCAAAAATAGTTTATCCCGAAACAGAAGAATCTCAGACAAAAAATGAGGTAAAAGTTGAAATCAAAAAAACGCACGTAAATTTGATTGATTCGATTGCTCACGGTGCATCTGACGGTATGAAAGTATCTATTAATGTTATTGCAATGCTTATTGCTTTGACTGCGTTGATTTCAATGGTTGACTGGATGCTCGGGCACCTCGGGCTGTTTATGGCAAATACTTTACATATGAATTTTTCTGCTGTACACATTGATTTGACACATCTTTCTTTGAAAGAAATTTTGGGAAGCATCTTTTCGCTGTTTGCACTTGCAATGGGTGTTCCTTTTAAAGAGGCTGTTGATGTCGGTGCTTTGATGGGTACAAAGCTCGTGTTTAATGAATTTATTGCATATCTTGATTTGACTTCTCTTAAAGCGGTGTTAAGCCAGAAAAGTATTATAATCGCTTCATTTGCTCTGTGCGGTTTTGCAAACCTCGGATCCATTGCTATTCAGATAGGCGGTATTGGTGAACTGGCGCCAAACAGAAGAAAAGATCTCGCAAAACTCGGTGTAAGAGCATTGATATGCGGAACACTGGCTTCATATCTGTCTGCTTGTATTGCCGGCATGCTTTTGTAATGTAAGGTGTTACAGGATAAAAGGTTGGGGCTGTATGGATTCTTCGGCTAAAGCTGTCTTGGATTTCCTTTGCGCTCTGCCCAACCTACTTTTTTGTATACTATTACTGTCATTCTGAGGGAATGAAATGACCGAAGAATCTAAAAACAGGGTTCGAGTCCGAGATATTTGTTGGGCAGGTGTCTTGGATTATTGGCGCTCACGAAAAGCGTGGTTTTCGTTCGCATGGGCAGCTTTGTGCCCGCCAAAATCCGCTATACCCAACCTACAAAATTATAAAATCTTACCGGGTTGCACCCGTCCGGAAATCCGCTATGCTCAACCTACTCTCTTATTATAAATTGTTCCCCACCCTAACCCTCCCCGAGTTGGGGAGGGAACTTAATCGAGTTTTAAGCGGATATA
>CALVEJ010000068.1 GCA_944326535.1 Candidatus Gastranaerophilales bacterium
CTGCGACACAGAAATCGACTCAGTAAAAAAAGTAATGGATAAAAACATAGAAAGAACATTCAAAGTATTTTCATAATAGATAAGATTTCGTACTTACTTATAATTACTTATTATGCAACCCAAAATAAAACCTCTTCCTTTTCTAGAAGAGGTTTTTTGTTGCTATTTTGCTGCGAGCTTGTCCAGCTCATCAATTCTTTTCAATATTATTTCGATTTCGCTTTTTAGCTTTTCCAAAAGCATTTTTAGACTGCCTTGAAAGCTGTAGGCTCCGGGCCAGATATAGTTTTCCATAAGAATACTCCTTGTGTTTTATCCCTGCATGTTAAATATCGGGATTTTGGAGATAAACTTTAGTATTTTTATGTTGTTTATAATAAAACTTTACAAAGAAAGTGCCTTTGCAAAAATCTCACCGACAAGTCTGTTGTAGTTTCTTCCGTCTTCTTTTGTAAATAAATTTTCCCAATGGCTTTCTTTGGTTCCGTCTGAGGAATATGAGGGATTGCACATCATGAGATGATGGGTGCTTGTATCATATCTTAGGGGGAATAAATCTTCCATTTGCATAAAGCTTGGCAGTTTATCGCTTGCTATTTCGAAACCGAAAAGACAGTTCTTTATTCTGTCAAGCCTTGTTTCATACGGGGTTCCCCCTTCTGTATTGTCATTTGAAACTTCAACTCCGGGTGCGTAGTCTCTTGAGTATTTGAGTTCATTTGACCAGTGTTTTACATTGTCAAAATCATCTACGCTAACAAATGCAGTACCTGCGTTTAGACCCATATTTCTATATCTTTCAAAGTCATCTGAACTTTTTTCTCCGACAAAACTCAATGTTGTTTTTCCTGAGCGGCGTCTTATTTCATCTGTTATGTACTGCATTTGCGTATATTCCGGGAGAGCTCCTACCCCTGTGTAGTTTTGAAGGTCATAGCCTCCTATATGTTTTGCTGAATCAACGAATATAGCTTCAAATCCTGTATTGATAATTTTTACCATTTCGTTTATGTACAATTCAACGTGTTGCGGGTTGTTCCACCTGAAATTTTCATCTTCATGATAGGGGCGTGAAACTTTCAGCTGGTCTTCTGAAATTATTGTCCGAAATCCTGTTTTTAATCCCCTGAAGTGAGCAAGGTCGTTGAATGCTTTGAATTGTTCTTCCGGTGATATTTTTTCTGGTATAGAGAAATCAATTATATTTTGACTGTAACCTATGCCGAGTTTTATTCCGTAGATTGAATTTTCTTCCCAGGGGGCTTTGTTGTAACCGTCACCGTAAATATTGGGCCATATTTGGGAAAGGATTATGCAGTTTGCCCAGCTCTTTGCGGAAGGAGGAATTGCAGGCAGCAGTTTTATTGCACTGTATATTCCGTTTCTGCAGTCAGTGTTTGTCATTTCCGCAATTGCACGATTGTTTATCTCAATGTAGTTTGCTAGCCTTCCCCATTTGTCGCCATAGTCCGGTGTCTCTACATTATCCGGAAATGTTCTGTAAAATGTAGTGCATTCACAAAGTGAAACTATCGAGTCAACCGCTTTTTTGAGCGAGCGTTTCAATAGTTCTTCCGGCAGAATGTTTGTTATCCACTGTTTCAGATGACCGGAACCTTCTGCACTGATTTTGTGCTCTTCGCTCCATTTGTCATAGTGTAAAGTGTCGTTTCCTATTTTTATATTTAGTAATTTATTAACTGTATTGTCAGGCATAAAGACAATATAAACAAAGGAGGGCTAAAAAACATTGTACGAAACGGTTAAATTGGTTTATGCCGTTTATTATGATGTGAAACCTTGATTTATATGCGGGATATACAAAATTAGATAATCAAAAATTGCCTTTTGTGTTGAAATTTTATCAGGTTGGAGAGAATTTTAAACCGTTGATTTTGAAAATATTTTTATAATAAGTACACCGGCAAGAATTAAAGCAATTCCAGCAATTGCCGGTATATCAAGAGTCTGCTTGTGAACAATCCAACCCAATATAGCTATGCCTATTATCCCGAAACCTGACCAGATTGCATATATGATGCCTGTTGGAATAGTCTGTACACAGTGGCTGAGCATAAAGAAAGATATTACATATCCAAGAACCGTCAATACGGAAGGTAGAAGGACCGTAAATCCGTTTGTATCCTTCAGCATTGTTGTTGCAAAAATCTCCGAAGCTATTGCTATCATCAAATATACATAAGCCACAATGAAACCTCCTTATTTTTTCTGATAGATTTTATCGTCGTAATTTTTAAAAATCAACAAAAAAATTATACGGAAAGATTAAATTCCTTTTTCAATTTTTTTTGCAGCCGGAAATTTGCATGGGCTTTTTTTACAATGTCAAAAAGATTTATATAATAACCGGCAGCCAGAATTACGGCAGCGCTAATCCACGCAATTGGTCCTGCATAAAATATACCAAAATAGCCGAACTTCACTGCCAGATACACGGCGGCAAAAGAGCGTACAAGAAGCTCGGCTATGCTTGATAGAAGCGGCATCATAGCTTCTCCCATTCCCTGCAGCGCATTTCTGAATATAAAAATCTGCCCAAGGAAGAAATAGAATAATGTGCTTATCCACAAATAGCTTCTTGCTATTTCAATAATATGAGTCTCACTTCTTCCAATAAACAAACCAACAATGTCACTGCCAAAGAAATGAATTATCAAAGTCATAACAACACTCAAAACAATATTTATCAGGGAGCCTTTGTTCACACCCTCTCTGATTCTTGAAAAGTTGTATGCACCAAAGTTCTGTGCAGTATATGCAGCAAGTGCAATTCCAAAAGAAATCATCGGCATTGTCGCAATTTGCTCTATTCTTAAAGCTGCGGTAAAAGCAGCAATAACATCTGCGCCGAAGGTGTTGCAGACACTTTGTATGATTAAAATTCCGACGCCGAG
The DNA here is from genome assembly GCA_944326535.1 of Candidatus Gastranaerophilales bacterium. Lineage (GTDB taxonomy): Bacteria > Cyanobacteriota > Vampirovibrionia > Gastranaerophilales > Gastranaerophilaceae > Limenecus. Next base: position 2,916 of record CALVEJ010000068.1, read on the forward strand.
AATAGAACTCTGGACTGCCATAGGAATTCCGACTTTCAAATGTTCATATGCAAAAGAGAGGCTCTCCTTTCTGAATGCATATGCCCAATCCGCTCTTTTCAGATGAAGTATCGGAAATTTAAGTTTTACATAAACAACACACATTATTACGGAAACGAGCTCTGAAACAACGACGGCAATCGCAGAACCCGGCACACCCCAGTGAAATTTTAGGATAAAAAGCAATGCTAAAAACACATTCAAAACAGAAGCAAAAACTAAAAAATACAAAGGTGTTTTGCTGTCACCAAGAGCCCTGATAATACTGGATAAAAGGTTGTAGGCATTCATGATAAACAAACCTGCTATGACTATCTGGATGTACCAGAAAGCATCCTGTCTAATCTCTTTGGGAACATTCATCCAGACAAGTGCCTGATTCATAAAAATAGCTAAAAATGCAGAGCAAAAAACTGTTATTTCCATACTCAAAACTGTAGAAACAGTAACTGAACGTCTTACTCCCTGTGTATCTTTTGCACCGAATCGCTGACCGGTAATTACGGCAAAACCGCCGGTTAATCCTATTACAATAAACATGATGAAGAAAAATATTGGAGAAATCGCGCCAACTGCCGCAAGTGCTTTCATTCCAAGTGTTCTTCCGACTATGACAATATCTGCAATATTATACAGCTGTTGAAAAACATTTCCTATCAACAGCGGTATAGAAAACAAAATGATATGTTTTAGAGGGGAGCCCTCTGTCATGTCCTTTATCATGTGAAAAACCTTGTTGTTATTAATTTCATTTTACTATACAAATAAAATATAATTATAATACACGATGATGATAAAAAGGTAAAAATAATATGATAAAACTCATAGCTTCAGATTTGGACGGAACACTTGTTAATGAAAAAAAAGAGTTTGCTCCGGACTTTTTTGATATTCTAAAAGACTTGAAAGAAAAAGATGTGAAATTTTGCGTTGCAAGCGGAAGAAGTGTGTATGCTCTCAAAAAAGTTTTTGAAAAACACAGTGACGACATATATTACATATCTGACAACGGCGGTTATATATCAGGAAAAGGAATTGATGAAATCCTTTTTCCTCTGCCTCTGCAGCTTGCAAAAGAAACAGTGAAACTTTGTCTTGAAGTTCCTCAGGCACAGGTTATTATGTGCGCAAAAGATAAAGCGTATTTTGTAAAACCGGATGAGAAGTATATTCCTATGATTAATTTTTATTATACTGATTACGAAATAATAGATGATTATGAAAAAGTAAATGAACAAATATTAAAGGTCGCTGTATATGATCCGTTGGGCTCGGCAAAAAATGCATATCCCTATTTAAAGGACAAACTTGACGGAACGCTTCTTCCTGTTGTTTCTTCTGTTGAATGGCTGGATATAATGGATAGAAACTTGAATAAGGGGCTGGCGTTGAAAAGATTGCAGGAGCATTTCGGAATTCAAAAAAGTGAAACAATGGCTTTTGGAGATTTTAACAATGATATACAGCTGCTAAAAGAAGCAGACTATTCTTTTGCGATGGCAAATGCCTCTCAAGATGTGAAAGTAGCAGCAAACTATGTTGCTCCTTCTAATGATGAATTTGGCGTTGCTCAAAAAATTAAAGAACTCGTTTTATTCAACAGGGTTTAGAACCATAAACCAGTAGTTTAAATATGCGGCAAAACAGATCCATATTATGTAAGGTACAAGAAGTGCTGCGGATATTTTTGAAATTCTGTAAAAGGCGATTATATTCAAAATAACAAAAACAATCATCAGACATATTATGATAAAACTCATCTTTATGTCGTGCTGCGTAAAAAAGGCGGGTGTCCACAAAAAATTCAAAACAATTTGAATGCAAAAGAACAGGTATCCCGCAGCTTTGTTACTGTTGGAGTCTGTGTTTTTATATACCAGCAAAGACAAAAGAATTAGACCGTATAAAAATAGCCAGGCGGGTGTAAATACCCAGGATTCCGGTGTAAATTCGGGCTTTGCAAGCGAGCTATACCAAACCATATCCATAACAAAAATATTGTTGTATATTCAGCAAAAAAATACTTTACCCGCCAAAACGGACAAGAGGACTATTTATTTTGAATGTATTATTTCAATTAATTTTTTCAAAATATTGTCCGGTGTAATTCTTTTTATAACTGCACCTGTTTTTTTATTGAAAAAATTGCTGTAAATATAGCCGTCACGACCGATGGAAAATTGCATATTCGATTTGTATGATTTATTCAGCTCTTTGACAAAATTTTCGTTGTTTTTTAATACAATTTTTGCAATAGATTCAGAACAATGCAGGCGTTCTCTGATAGAATCGACCGGGTTTGTTTTTTTTCTGTATTGCAAAAACATCCGAAATTTTTCTTCGCCGGAAATATTATTTCTGACCCTGTGGTTTATATATGGTTTTATAGCTTGTATCGGCAAAATTTTTCTCTTTCTGTTCTGTTTCTTTATAAAAACACAAGTTTGAAAAATTTGCTTGTTTGTTAAATTTTGTAATAAAGTTTTTTACTTCAATTTTAATGCGTAAGATTAATAAAATCTTAATCTTTTCTCTGTTTAATTCCGGGGTGCTTTGATATAAAATATTAATGCAAAACGTATTTTATGATACGGGTATTTATAGAAAAGGAATAGATTATTATGTGGGATTATACAGAAAAAGTTATGGATCACTACAAAAATCCGAGAAATGTCGGTGAAATAGAAAACCCTTCCGCTGTTGGTGAAGCGGGTTCTCTTGTTTGCGGTGATGCTTTGAAATTATATTTGAAAATTGATGATAACGGAAAAATTACGGATGCAAAATTCCAAACTTTCGGATGCGGCTCGGCGGTTGCTTCTTCCAGTGTTTTAACGGAAATGCTTAAAGGGATGACAATTGATGAAGCAGCAAAAATAACAAATCAAGATATTGCTGATGCGCTTGGAGGTCTGCCTCCTCAAAAAATGCATTGTTCTGTTATGGGGCATGAGGCGCTAGAATCTGCAATTGCAAATTACAAAGGCGAGGATGCTTCTTCTCATTGTGATGAAAAGATTATCTGCTCCTGCTATCACGTTACGGAAAATGTGTTAAGAGAAGCGATTGAAGAAAACAATTTGACTGATCTTGAAGATGTTATGAATTACACAAAAGCCGGCGGTGCTTGCGGTCAGTGCCATGTGGCAATTCAAAAAATTATAGATGAAATAAAAAATAAAAAAGAAAAAGTTGATATAAAAAACATGTCTGTTACACAGCTGATTTTGAAAGTGAATAATGTTATCGAAAAACATATTGCACCGGAACTCAGAAAAGACGGCGGCGACATAGAACTGGTTGATGTTAAGGACAACAAGATTTTTGTTTCTCTTAAAGGAATGTGCAAATCATGCAAATTCTCTTCAAATACTTTGACAAATTTTGTTGAAGCCTCTTTGAAGGAACATATTTCTCCGGATATAGAGGTTGTGGAGGTATAAAAATGACGGAAAAAGTTGTTTATTTGGATAACAATGCAACAACCATGGTTGACCCAAAGGTCTTTGAGGCTATGAAGCCCTATTTTTGTGAACTATACGGAAATCCGTCAAGTATGCATGCTTTTGGCGGACAGGTCGGAAAGGCTATTCAAAAAGCAAGAGAACAGGTGAAAGATTTTCTCGGTGCATCTGATGCAAAGGAAATTATCTTTACCGGTTCCGGTTCTGAAGGCGATAATATGGCTATCAGAGGTGTAATTGAAGCAAATAAAAATAAAAAACACATTATTACAACAAAAATAGAACATCCTGCCGTTTTAAATCTTTTCAAGTATTTTGAAAAGCAGGGATATGAAGTTACATATCTCGGCGTAGATTCTACGGGTAATATTGATTTGAATGAGCTGAAAAATGCAATTACCGATGATACTGCACTCGTTTCTATGATGTATGCAAATAATGAAACAGGTGTTATTTTTCCTGTAGAAAAAGCGGCAAAACTGGTAAAACAGGTTAATCCAAAGATAAAGTTCCATGTTGATGCAGTTCAGGCAGCGGGAAAAATACCTCTGGATGTAAAAAATACAGATATAGATCTGCTTTCTATAGCAGGTCACAAAATCCATGCTCCAAAAGGTGTCGGTGCATTGTATATAAAAACCGGTACTCTTTTACCGGCATTTATAATCGGCGGACATCAAGAGCGTGGTAAACGTGCAGGTACTGAGAATGTTCCTTATATTGTGGGATTGGGCGAAGCCTGTGAGATAGCGAAAAAATCGCTTGATTATGAGATGCATGAGGTCAAAAGGCTTCGTGACAAACTGGAAAACGGTATTCTTGAGCGTATATACAATGCAAAAGTAAACGGTCATTCTCAAAACAGAGTGCCTAATACTACAAATATCGGTTTTCAATATATTGAAGGTGAATTGATTCTTCTTCACCTAAGTGATCTCGGTATATGTGCAAGTTCCGGCAGTGCTTGTACTTCAGGCAGTTTGGAACCAAGCCATGTTCTAAAATCAATGGGGGTTCCTTTTGAATCTCTTCATGGAAGTATCCGTTTCAGTCTCAGCAGATTTACCACAGAAGAAGATATTGATTATGTTTTGAAGGTTCTGCCTGATGTTATTTTCAAGCTTAACAGAATTTCACCTTATCAAAAAGAGCTGAAGGCACTTGAGGAAAAATTCAAAAGACATCAGTAATGAAACGAGAAAATTTATATATAAAAAACGCTGTTAAAATTAACAGCGTTTTTTATTTTTTGTTTTTATTAATAAAGCTTATATCTGATAACGGTATTGTTTCCCTGCTCAGAAATATACATATTATTGCCTTTGATTGTCAGGTAATAAGGGTTTGTTATGTTTGACATAAATGTGTATATCTGACCGGCTTTGTTAATTTTTAAGATATTATTTTTTGCATAGTTTGCTACATAAAGGTTATCCATAGAGTCAAAAGCCAGACCTATCGGACCGCCGAGCAATGTGCTCTTGGAATAAAGCTGTGTGTCACCGTTTGGCATAACTTTATAGATACTGTTGTCTGTGTAGCTGGCTACAAACAAAACACCCTGTGAATTTACTGCAAGACCTGTAGGTCCTGAGAATTTGTCTAAGATTTTTTTGTTTGTTTCAACTGCTTTGTTTGTTGAAGAAAGAGCATTTTTTGCAGCCTGTTTTTGTTGTGCTGTCAATATCTGGTTCTGGATATTTTTTGCTTCTTTGTACAGTTCATCTGTATTTTTTACTTTAGTGGCATAAAACATAGCTCTTTCGTAGTTGCCAACTTTATAATAGAGTTCTGCAAGTTTTACAATAGTTTCTGTATCATTTGGCTCAAGCTGATGTATTTTGGAAAAACATGCAATTGCTGACTGGTTGCTTTTTAAAAACTCATATAAAGAACCGAGGTTGTAATATGCATCAACAAAGTCAGGATCTTTTTCGACAGCTGTTTTGAAAGACTGAATTGCTTTAGAGTATTCTCCCTTTGAATAGAAGTCCAAGCCTTCATTGTAGTACAACGCACCTTCTGTTGAATAGGCTTGTGCCATGTTTGTAAATGCTGAACCCAAAATCAGCGATAGACCTAAGATAACAAATAGTTTTTTCATTTTTACTCCAATTATTCTTTTATGATTTTAGTTATATATTTGGCTGTTTTTTGTGAAAATCTGTTGCCTGTTCAAAATTATATGCCAGATTAAACATTTTTTCTTCTTTTAATGCCGGCGCTAATATTTGAAGACCTATAGGCATTCCGTCGCTGTCAAAACCGCACGGCAAGCTCATGCCAGGTATGCCCGCAAGGTTTGCACTGATAGTGCCTATATCTGTAAGATACATACTTAACGGATCTGAAATTTTTGATCCTATTTCAAAAGCAGTATTCGGACATGTCGGAGATACGAGAATATCCACTTTTTCAAATGCCCTGTCAAAGTCTTCTTTTATCAGCCTTCTTAGCTGCTGGGCCTTTTTGTAGTATGCATCATAATACCCTGCACTCAAAGCGTATGTGCCGAGCATTATTCTTCTTTTAACTTCATCACCAAAGCCTTCTGCTCTGGTTTTTGTGTACATTTCAAGCAGGTTTTTTGCATCTTTTGTGCGGTAGCCGTATTTTACACCGTCGTATCTTGCAAGGTTTGAGCTTGCTTCTGCTGTTGCAAGAATGTAGTATACACCGATAGAGTGTTCCAAAAGCGGAAGCGAT